>JAHFHD010000010.1 GCA_023247075.1 Candidatus Omnitrophota bacterium
CCTCTTCAAAAAGCAAGGGCGCGGCCTGATTTAGTTCAAAAATTGCTGCGCCGGATGGGCCAAGAAGGTTTGATTGCAACCGCGCAAACCGTAATGAATTTAATCAATGCGCCCATTCCCCTGGGGTACTCATGTGCCGGCATCGTCCGCGAAATTGGCGCCGGAGTCAGAGGAATTCAAGTTGGGGATGCTGTCGCCTGCGCTGGACTTGGGCATGCCAATCATTCCGAAATGGTGTTCATCCCTCAGAATTTAGCTGTCCGAGTTCCCAAAGGTGTTGAATTTGATGAAGCAGCGTTTGTAACAGTTGGGGCCATCGCGATGCAAGGCGTGCGTCAAGCTGATTTAAGAGTTGGTGAAAATGTGGTTGTGCTGGGTCTTGGTCTTGTCGGCCAGCTTGCCGCACAAATATGCAGTGCTTCCGGCTGCCGCGTTTTTGGAATTGATGTGGACTCGTCCAAGGTGCGGCTCGCACAAGAATTGGGCGCTTACGCGGGCGGGTCGCCCGGCCCAGATGCGGAAAAAGCGCTTCACGAATTCACCGGAGGGCGCGGCGCGGATGCGATTATGATTACTGCCGCGACCAAAAGCAATCAACCCATTGAACTCGCGGCGAAATTGGCTCGTGACCGCGCGCGCATTATTATTGTTGGAGATGTCAAAATCGACATTCCGAGGCGGGAATATTATGAAAAAGAACTTGAAATCAAACTGTCCCGCTCCTATGGCCCTGGCCGGTATGACCCAGCGTATGAAGAAAAGGGGCAGGATTACCCAATCGGTTATGTGCGGTGGACAGAAAATAGAAATATGGAAGCGTTTCTTGGCCTTGTCGCGCAAAGAAAACTGGATGTCAAACAGCTGATTACACATCGATTTGCAATTGAGTCTGCGCAGGAAGCGTACAATTTGTTAGGCGGAAATAGAAAAGAGCCTTTCATTGCCATCCTACTCAACTATGATGCGAATGCCGTGCTTGCCCCTGCAATCAATCTTAAGCCCAAAAGGGCGATGGCTATGGAAAAAACGATTGGGTTCGGTGTTATTGGAGCCGGCCAATTTGCTCAAGGAGTTTTGCTTCCGCGCCTCGCTAAAATGAAAGGGGTGGCCATTCAAACCATTGTAACGGGAAGTGGCGTGACAGCGCGAGCGGTTGCAGACAAATACCAGTGCCGCTCTTGTGCGTCAGACTACCGAGAAGTGCTTGCCGATGAAAGCATTCAGGCTGTCCTCATTGCAACACAGCATCATCTTCACGCGCAAATAGCGGCAGATTCGCTTGCGCAGGGCAAACATGTTTTTGTCGAGAAACCACTTGCAATTAATGAAGAGGGGTTGGGTTTGATTGCTCAAACCATTCAAAAGCTCGGGCAAGAAAACAAGAATGTGCCAATTCTTATGGTGGGCTACAATCGCCGGTTTTCACCCTTGGCACTAAAAATGAAACAATTTTTTCATCGCGCCCCGCTCATCCTCACCTACCGGATTAATGCGGGAATCATGCCAAAAGATCATTGGACCCAGGACCCAGAGCGAGGGGGTGGACGCATTGTTGGCGAAATATGCCATTTTATTGATGTGATGCAATTTCTAACTGATTCGGAAATTGCGGAAGTATTCGCGTGGCCGCTTGGAATTGCAAGCGAAATGCCGGAGTCAGATAATTTATGTGCTCAGCTTCGTTTCAAAAATGGTTCGATTGGCACCATCACATATTTCTCAAGCGGGCATGATTCATTTCCAAAAGAACGCCTTGAAGTGTTTGGCGGCGGCGCTGCCGGCTGCATCGACAATTGGCGAACGCTTGAATTGTTCGGACGCAAGCAGCACATAAAAGAATCTTCTCTCCTCAGTTCAAAAAAAGGGTTTTTAGAAGAGCTCGAAAGCTTCGTGGCTGGAATTCGTACTGGGGAATCTCCCATCGCTCTTGAAAGTTTGCTTTCAACAACGAGAACTACATTCGCGATTCAAGATTCACTGAGACAGGGCGTCCCAATTGTGATTAACCCCACCTGATAACTTAGACCAGAGTCTGTGGACTATTCCGCCCAAACACTTTATTTAAATGAAGCGCTCAGACAAATCCCGCGTCTTGTCTCACGCGAAGACCGGGAACCATTTTCCAAAACATACGGATGTTTTGACCGGACATATTGGAGTTGGAAGTTCACAGACTTTCCAGGAGCAAGATTTCAAGAGGGTCTTTACGCCCTGGCTTTTTTGTTTGTGCATGCATCTGTCGACCATCCATTTGCCGGATCTAAAAAAGTGCTTGATTGGGCAAAAGCGGGTTTCTCCTTTTGGCAAAGCATTCAATATTCGGATGGTTCTTTTGATGAAGCTTACCCTGAAGAACACAGCCTAGCTGCAACCGCTTTCACGGGATTTTATGTTGGTGAGGCCTACCGGCTGCTTGAGCCGCATCTTGAAGAAAAAGAGCAGGTTGAATTAAAAAATACTTTTGCGCGGGTCGGTGGCTGGTTGTGTCAAAATGATGAACGCCACGGTCTTCTCACAAATCATTTGGCGGCTGCGGCTGCGGCTCTTCAAACCATTTACCGCATCACACGAGGCAATCAATACTTGGAGCGAAGTCATTACTTTTTAAATCGAATCTATGAGCATCAGTCGCTTGAGGGATGGTACGAAGAATATGGTGGCGCTGACCCTGGTTATCAAACGCATGCCACTTTTTACCTGGCAAAAATTTGGGAAGATTCAAAAGATGAGACGCTGCTTAAAAGCCTGGATAAATCGATTCAATTTCTCAAGCACTGCGTGCACCCCAATGGAACTCTGGGTGGTGAATATGGCAGCCGAAATACGGAGTTTTATTTTCCCGCCGGTTTTGAAATTCTAGCCAAAACGCTCCCAGATGCACGTTTGATTGCCGGCTTCATGCGTCCCTCTATTGTGAACCAGGCGGCTGTTGGCCTTCACGCAGTGGATGCGTACAATTTTTGCCCCTTGCTTAACAATTATTTGTTTGCACATGAAAGTTTAGCTTCGAATGACCTTCTTGGCTCCTCGGTTAGGTCGCGCGAAGGCCTTCAAAGCAATTTGCCTTTTCAAAACGAAGGGGAATGGTTTTTTAAAGACGCTGGGCTGTTTTTTAAAAGTGGCTCTGGCCATTACTCTGTCGTCGGCTTGTCCAAGGGAGGCGTCCTAAAAGTTTATGACCAAAAGACGAAAAAATTGATTGCAAGTGACTGCGGCTACTGGGCAAGCACAGAGGATGGTAAAATCGTAAGCAGCCAGGCGTTCAAGCGCTCGCCTCTTGTCACAAATGAAAATGGTGAGCTCATCATAAAAACAACTTTCGCCCAAGTGAGCCGGAATGTGTTTCACCCGTGGCTTTTCATCTTGTTCCGTCTCTATTCCCTGACGCTCGGCCGATTCAGAACTTTTTCCTATTTCGTCAAAAAGCTGCTGGTTCAAGTTCTCGTCCAGCGGAGAAAAGAAGTTCCGGTCGTGTTAACCAGAAAGATTTGTTTCGGGCATGAGCAGATTGTGGTTTTAGATGAAATTCAAACGGGTGGAGAAATTAAATTTTCTAGGCTCCAAAGAGGAATTAGATTTGCAACAATTCACATGGGTTCAGCGCGGTATTTTCAACCTCAAGAACTTGATGGTTTAAAAGACGATGGAGAAAACTTGCTAGAAGTGTGTGCCAAGCTTGAACCTTTGAGGTTTGAACAAACGATTCGTTTGTTGACTCATGGTGTCCATAAAGCGTTCTGATGTTTCAATAAAATCATCCTTTGTGGCTCCGTTGAATACACCATTTCAAAAAGAGGGGGCTGTTTAGCTCTCTGAAGTTTCCATTGGTTGTCATTCTGAGGGCGGAGCCCGAAGAATCTAGCAATTGCTAGATTCTTCAGTTCACCCCGCAAATTTATTTGCGGGGCTCCTTCAGAATGACAAAAAAAGAGGGGGGTTTATGATTTCTGTCGTTTGTCCGTTTTACAATGAAGAGGCGATTTTGGAATGGGCTGCCAAACTCATGCTCAAAAATCTCTCGACGCTTGGTGAAAAATGGGAGCTTATTTTGGTTAACGATGGTTCGCGCGATGGGTCGCTTCAAATTGTCCGCGCGCTTGAGAAAATTAACCCCGAGCTACGCGTTGTGAGCTACCCCGCAAACCGCGGCCGGGGGTATGCAATTCGCGCGGGCGTTAAAGAGGCGTGCGGCGAAATTGTGGTGACCACAGAAGCAGATTGTTCTTGGGGAAATGACATTGTCCATCGCATCGTAAAAAAGTTTAGAGAAGCGCCGGATGCAGACATTGTTATTGCTTCTCCTCATCTTCCCGGAGGCGCTTACAAAAACGTGCCTCCCAAAAGGGTTTTTCTAAGCAAACTTGGAAATCAAATTATTCGCGCGGGGCTCACCTACACTGTCACGATGAATACCGGGATGACACGGGGCTACAAGCGTGACAAATTTCTTGCGCTTCCGCTGGATGAGGATGAAAAGGAAATGCATCTTGAAATCGTGAGCAAGGCGCTTGCTTTTCACTACACGATTTACGAAATTCCGGCTGTGCTCGAATGGAAAGCGCATGATTTGACCAAAGGAGCTGAAAAAAAACGCAAGTCGTCGGCAAATTTAAATAAATTGATTCGCACTCATCTCGCTTTCAGTTTTATTGCGGCGCCTTTTCGTTACATCTTCGCTTTTAGCGCTTTCCTTTTGTGCGGTTCCGCCGCTTTGCTTTTCACGGCGGTGTACCACCTTTTTACGCCGACGCCGTCTATTTATTTTGCGCTCATTGGTTTCTTTCTCGCTCTGTTCGCTTTCTTGGTCTTTACCATCGGCATCTTAGCCCACCAAGCATTTGTGACGCAGCGCGAGCTTTGGAGAATTCGATTTAACCTTGAACGAGCTGAACAAAAAAACGCCTAGTGCCTCGTCAAGATTGAAATTCACCTGACAATTTCAATCTGGCACAGTACCGCGAACTCCTAAGATTTAAATTGACGCGGTATTAGCTGTTCTGTGGCCAGCAGAAAGTAAAAATGACTTTGAAACGCGTGATGATTGTAGTGGGTGCAAGGCCCAATTTTATGAAAGCGGCGCCGCTTGTTAGAGAAATGCGCGCTCAGGGTTTCTTTGACATAAAGCTGGTCCACACGGGCCAGCATTTTGACGACAATATGTCGAAGGTTTTCTTCGATGAGCTTGGCCTCCCCCGACCAGATGTTTATTTGAATATCAACCGCGCAAGCCAGACGGAACAAGTGGCGCGGGTCATGATGGCGCTTGAGGGAGAAGTCAGGGGCTGGGTGCCGGATTTCATGATTGTGGTTGGCGACGTTAATTCCACGCTTGCGGCCGCGCTTGTGGCAAGCAAAATGTCTGTCAAGCTGGCGCATGTGGAAGCGGGTCTTCGAAGTTTTGACCGGACCATGCCGGAAGAAATTAATCGGCTGCTCGTTGATCAAATGGCTGATTATCTTTTTACTCCGTCGCGGGATGCGGACCAAAATCTTATGCGCGAAGGGATTCCCAAAGAAAAAATATTTTGCGTCGGAAACATCATGGTAGACACTTTGCTCAAACATCTGAACCGAGCACTTGAGTTAAAAGCATGGGGCCGCTTTAAACTCAAGCCGTGTGAATATGGCGTGGTAACACTGCACCGACCTTCAAATGTTGATGATGACGGCGTCCTTTCCGACATTATTTCTGCGCTCATTACCGCTCAAGAAAAACTTCCTTTATTATTTCCGGTGCATCCGCGCACAAAAGCGCGGCTTGAGGCAAGCGGCTGGCTTGGCAAACTCGGCAAAATTCCGCGCATTATTTTAGCGGAACCTTTTGGTTATCTTGAAAATTTGAGCTTGATGGCGAAGGCGCGTTTGGTCATTACCGATTCCGGAGGCATTCAGGAGGAAACAACGGTGCTTGGTATCCCCTGCCTGACTGTGCGTGCAAACACCGAAAGGCCAATTACTATTTCACAAGGAACCAATCGGCTCGTTGGCCAAAGCAAAAAAGGCATTTTGGATGGATTCGAAGCGGCTTGGCATTTAAAACCATCTATGGCAAAGTCTCCGGAACTTTGGGACGGCCATACGGCAAAGCGACTTGTTGATATTCTCGCCTCTGTCTTTCGCATTCAAAATCAAGCAGCCTCTTCCCAATGCTCGGGCGGGAGGATATGATAACGCTCATGCAAGTGCCTCTCCTTGATCTGAAGGCTCAATATCAATCCATCAAACAAGAAGTGGACCGCGCCATGAGCGAAGTGGTGGCCGGACAGAAATTTATTCTTGGCCCTGAAGTTGAGGCGTTTGAATTTGAAATGGCGAAATACTCAGGTGCTCGGTATGCGCTCGGTGTTTCATCAGGCACGGACGCGTTAATCCTCTGCCTCATGTGCGAACAAATTGGGCCGGGTGATGAGGTCATTGTTCCAGCCTATTCATTTTTTGCAACTGCCGGCGTGGTTGCGCGAATGGGCGCAACTCCTGTCTTTGCCGACATTGACCCGGAAACATACAATCTGGATGCAAATGCTATTAAGTCAAAAATCACGGCCAAAACAAAAGCGATTATTCCAGTGCATCTCTTTGGTCAAACAGCCGACATGGTTCCGGTGCTTGCACTCGCTCAAAAACACAATTTGATTGTCATTGAAGACGCGGCCCAGGCAATCGGCGCTGAATATGACAAAAGACAAGCGGGAACGATGGGGCATTTTGGCTGCCTGTCTTTTTTCCCGACCAAAAATTTAGGCGCTTTCGGCGACGCTGGAATGGTACTCACAAATGATGCAAAGCGTTACCAAGCCCTTAAAATTTTACGGGTTCATGGCGCTGAGCCCAAATATGTGCACGCGCTCATCGGCGGGAACTTTAGGCTTGATGCGCTTCAAGCAGCTGTTCTGCGCGTCAAGCTCAAGCATCTTGATATCTGGAGCGCAAAAAGAATGGAAAATGCCCGGGAATATCAAAAGCTGTTTTTGGAAAGCGGCCTCGTGGGCAATTTTATTGGACTTCCGGTAAGGCGCTTTACGCGCCACGTTTACAATCAATACATCATCCGCGTCAAACAAAGAGATGAATTGACGCAGCATTTGAAAAATTTTGGGGTTGGCTACGAAATTTATTACCCAAAGACATTGCCTCTTCAAGAATGTTTTTCCCATTTGAAACACCGAAAGGGAGATTTCCCGGAGAGCGAGCAGGCGGCACGCGAAACGCTTGCGCTTCCTATTTATCCCGAGCTTTCAAAAAACCAGCTTGAATATGTCGTCCAAACCATTTCTGATTTCTATAAACGCGTCAAGTAAGAGGGTCTGTGCTCCGAGTAGGCGTTGAAAAAAAATTGCCTTGGCTTGTGTTTGCCGTCATTTTGGCGGGCGGTCTCTATGCTTTCCCATTTCTCTCAAATTACAAATTTGCACTTACCAACTCAGTCCACGATGACAATCTCTTCGGGTACCAAGTTATTTGGAATGGGCTTAAGCTTTCCTCGCTTGACTTCGTAAAATATTCCGCCCCGGCCAACATTTATGGAAGTCTGATTAATTACGGAAGTCTTTGGTTTTGCCAGTTGACCAAAACTCCTTTGGATGTGGTGTACAACGGCCTTCTGCTTTTTCAACTTTTGGCGGGGGCTTTTTTATTCCTCTCTGTCTTGCACACACGGCTGGGTGATTTTGAACGCTTGAGCTGTTTTATTTTTTTTCTGCTCGCAGGGTACGCGCGCTGGAATTTCTCTCATTTTGGTTACCCTTCCACTGTCTACGCAGCGAATGTAGCAATTCCTGTTTTCTGGGCTGGGCTTTATTGGTTCACGAGAAACGAAGGAGCTGGGTGCGCACTTCTTTCTTTGGGAGCGCTTATTCATCCCAGTTTCGGGCTTCAAGTTGTTTTTGTGGCCGCTCTTTTTTGCTTTATTAATCCCGAGACACGTTTCAAGTGGAAAAAACTTTTGTTTCTCCTTCTGCCTGCATTTTGCGCGACAGCGCTTCCCTCATTTTTATTATTTGCTGACCATTTTCCTCGAGTGTCAAACACAGAACTTTTAAGAGCTCTTTGTCTCAATTCACATGCCGCGCCTTGGGATGACCAGGCTTGGGAATTTACGCTGCCGCTTATGATTTCTTTTCTGCTTCTTGCAGCTTTAAGTTTTTCATTTTGGAAAAAGCTGGGCGACCAATATTTTTATTTGTTGGTAAGCGCCTGCGTTGGTGCAGGCGTTCTTTCTTTGTCACATATTGCGGGGCATGTGCTTAAAATCCCGCAGATGATTCAATTGATGGGGCTTAGGTCTCCGGCATTGATTGCGATGCTACTGCTTCCAATTTTGTTTCTGTTTTTTGACGCCCAGCTTTGCTCTGGCAATTTTGGTTCCCGTTTCTTGGCTGGTTTTATTCTGCTTCACATTGTCGTCGCGCGTCCCTATGGGCTCGACAAAGCTCCAATTTTACTGCTTGCAGCCTCGCTTTTCTTTAGTGGCAGGGGTGCTGGCCGGAATTATCAAATTATTCGCGGGGTGCTTCTTTTTATTTCACTCGCTTGGGTGGCGCTTTGGACCTATTACGTCTGGCATGAGCCCGTTCCTTTTTCGCAAGCTTTTATTGATGCGCGCGTTAAGCCGTGGTCGATTTTAGATTATGTGAAAGCGAATTACATCATAGACAGAGAGCCGCACATTGCGCTTGCAAAAAAAATATTTGTCTCGGTAAGCGCGCTCGTTCTTGCAAGTATTCCACTTTTGGACCGATTTAAAATAAAGTGGTCTGCGCTCGCCCAACAAATTCTTCTTTCTATTTTCCTTTTGACCGCTCTCTTGGGAGCCAGCTTAAAAACGAGCCGGGATTTGGGGAGCCAGAGAAATCAAGACCTCTATGCGGCGGGGATTTGGGCAAAGCAGAATACGAGCCGGGAAACTTTATTCATTTCCACGGACTATTCTTGGAGAGCCTTCAGTGAACGGTCGTTATTTTACCCGGGGCCTGAGCTTTATTTTTACTACCGCCCGGACAGTCGAATTAAAAAAATTGACGACTTTATGATTCAATTGCTTGGCCTAAAGAAAGCGTATGAAACAGGCCCTTGCAAGTATTGGTATTTTATGAAGTCCATCGCCTATTTGCAGAAAATGAATACCGCTGAAAACTTAAAGAAGCTTGGAAAAATAGTTG
This sequence comes from Candidatus Omnitrophota bacterium, assembly GCA_023247075.1. Lineage (GTDB taxonomy): Bacteria > Omnitrophota > Omnitrophia > Omnitrophales > Danuiimicrobiaceae > JAHFHD01. The sequence continues at coordinate 9,159 of JAHFHD010000010.1, forward strand.
GGGCGCAGTATTTGGTTGAAAGCCGGCGGTTTGATTTGCCGGTTGTCTATGCCAATCGAACATTCAAAATTTATGATTTGTCAGGTTCGCCAAAATAACGGGTTCGGCTCTACCTCAAACTGATTTGAGGAAATTCGGAGAGGGGGGGATTTGAACCCCCGGTGGCGTATTACCGCCACAGCGGTTTAGCAAACCGCCGCACTAAACCGGGCTATGCGACCTCTCCATTAAAAGTACTTACCAATTGAGATTCACCGTATGGACTATTGTGGAGAACTTGAGAATTCTAATTCTGCACTTCCATATTATTATTTCGTTATTCTGGCGGAGAGGCCGAGATTCGAACTCGGGAGACCCTTGCGGGCCTAACGGTTTTCAAGACCGCCGCATTCAACCACTCTGCCACCTCTCCATAAATATTCCAGGAACTTCCCGCTGTCGAACTCTAGCGGGCAATCAAAGCCGCCGCAATATTTTCCGAGACACGGCCGCACGGTTGATTCTCTTAAAAATAATCTCGCAAGACATAGCGTACCGTCGCGAGTTCCTTAAATCAAGATTCGTTTCCTTAAATTGTTTCGCGGCCTGAAAAATACGGCTTGAGCGCTTCCGGAATCTGGATGGAGCCGTCTGGACGCTGATGATTCTCAATCAAACAAATAATGGTGCGGGCAAGCGCCACGCCTGAACTGTTTAATGTGTGCACGAGCCGCGGTTTCGTACCGTCCTTGGGTTTAAATTTAATATTCATGCGCCTCGCCTGAAAATCAAAGAAGGCGCTTGAGCTTGAAACTTCAAGCCACCGCTGCATTCCAGGAGCATAAGCTTCAATGTCATAACACTTGGCTGCGGCAAAACTCAAATCTTTGGCGCAAAGCAAAACCACTCGGTGCGGAATCTCAAGAAGCTCGAGCACTTTTTGGGCCTCGCGCACAAGCAGCTCAAGCTCTTCCAGCGACCGGTCTGGATGCACAAGCTTCACCAGTTCCACTTTGTCAAACTGGTGGACACGCGAAAGGCCGCGCGTGTCTTTACCATAAGAACCGGCCTCGCGTCTGAAGCACGGCGTGTAAGCCGCGCGTTTGATTGGTAACTCTTCCTCAGTCAAAACTTCGTCGCGATAAATATTCGTAACGGGCACTTCAGCAGTCGGAATTAAAAATAGGCCGTCGTCTTTAAGTTGATACATGTCATCTTCAAGTTTTGGAAGCTGACCTGTGCCTGTCATGCTCGCTCGATTGACAAGCGCTGGCGGCCAGACCTCAGAATATCCGTGCTTTGAAACGTGTAAATCCAACATGAAATTAATGAGCGCCCTGACGAGACGTGCTCCCTCATTTTCAAATAGCGCAAAACCGGCCCCGCTGATTTTCACCGCCCTTTTAAATGATGCAAGGCGGCGCGTTTCCATTAATTCGATGTGGTCCTTGGGAACAAATGCAAATTTGGGGGTAACACCCCACTCGCGCACCACCTGATTGCCGGTGGGAGGGATTCCATCCGGCGTGCTTTCATCCGGTGGATTTGGGATGGTGGCTATTAGATTGTGAATTTTTACATCTATATCTCCCACCAATTTATCTAAATCTGTTACTTTTTGGGACACAAGCTTCATCTTGGAAATAATGCCGTCTCCGCCTGTTCCTTTTTGCTTGGCGGTTTGAATTGCCAGATTGGCCTTGTTGCGCTCTGCCTTAAGGATTTCTGCTTCTTGAATCAGCGCTGTCCGCTCTTTGGAAAGATGTGTGAGCTCGTCAACCTGACGTTCGTAAGAACCTTTTCTAGCAAGAGAGGTTTTGAAGATTTCTGGGGTTTCGCGGATGAGCTTTAAATCGAGCATGAATAAATTTGATTTGCGCTGGCGGGTAAAGAAATTTGTATTTGCGAGAGGCGAGCGGTCACTTCTTCTCGCTCATTGCTTAAGTTCGGGCTCCTCTTCACCAGCCTTCGCGCCGCCAATAACGCGCATTGCGGTTGCCACTTGATCTTTTGGCTTTAGCCTGATGAGGCGTACGCCTTGGGTATTTCGCCCAACGGTTCGAAGTTGATTGGTAGAGAATCGCACCACCATTGAATTTGCCGTAACCAAAATAACTTCGTCTCCGTCGGCAATGCAAAATACGTTTACAATGGTTCCATTCTTTGCGGTTACTTTTGTGTTGATAATCCCTTTTCCACCGCGTGACTGGATTCGGTAATCCTTAAACATGCTGCGTTTTCCAAAACCGTGACTCGTCACGGTCAAAATTTGCTGTTTGGTGTCCACCACCTCTACAGCCACTACTTCATCTTTTCCGCCGAGGCGGATTCCGCGCACGCCGCTTCCCGAGCGCCCAATTTCACGCACATTCTTTTCATTAAAACGAATCGCCTTGCCCTGCTTGGTCGCAAGAAATATTTCATTGCTTCCAGTGGTTAATTTACAATCGATTAAATCGTCCTTGGCTTTAAGCGTAATGGCTGTGATGCCTTTGGTGCGCGGATTAGAGTAAGCCTCCAGATTCGTTTTTTTGACGATTCCGTTTTTGGTGGCCATGAGCACACAGTGACTATTGTCAAATTCTTTGATTTGAAGAACGCTCGCAATCGTTTCGCCGGGACCAAGCGCAAGCAAATTCACAATAGCTTTGCCTTTGGCTTGCCTTGAGGCCTGAGGAATTTCATAAGCTTTTCGCCAGTAGACCCGTCCCTTATTGGTAAAAAACATGAGGTAGTCATGCGTCGAAACAAGAAACATGTGTTCAATAAAATCTTCTTCCTCGTCCCGAATGCCCCCGCCTGTCACTCCCTGCCCGCCGCGCCTTTGCTGCCGGTAAGCGGTAAGCGGGATTCGTTTGATGTAGCCCGCATGCGAAATGGTGACCAGTACATCTTCTTTTTTAATCAAATCTTCAATTTCAATTTCAGTTTCTCTGGCAACAATCTGCGTTCTGCGCTCGTCCCCATATTGGGCGATGAGTCTCTTTGACTCTTCTTTAATAATTTCAAGCACCTTGGTTCTACTTTTTAGCACTGATCTGAAGTATTCGATTTTTTTCAGAAGCTCAAGATATTCAGCCTCAATTTTGTCGCGCTCAAGAGCGGTCAGGCGCTGCAATTGCATTTCAAGAATCGCTTTTGCCTGAATCTCGCTCAGCTCAAACTCTTTGACTAGGGCGATTTTTGCGAGCTCAGGGTCTTTAGAGGCACGAATTGTTTTGATGATTTTGTCGAGGTGTTTAAGCGCAATTTTAAAACCCTCTAAAATATGCGCGCGTTTTTCGGCTTTGTCGAGATCAAACTGGGTTCGGCGCCGAACGACTTCGGTTCTGAACTCGACAAATTCATCAATCATTTGTTTCAGGTTGAGCACCTTTGGCTCGCCCTTCACTAAAGAAAGCATGATGGCGCCAAAGGTTTCTTGCATTTGTGTGTGCTTGAACAGCTGGTTCAAAATAATTTGTGGAACTGCGTCTCGTTTGAGCTCGATGACAATTCTCATTCCGTCTCGGTCAGACTCGTCGCGAAGGTCATAAATTCCTTCGACGCGCTTTGACTCAACCAAATTGACAATTGATTCAATCAAGTTAGTCTTATTGACCATGTAGGGAATTTCGGTGATGACAATAGAATCTTTCTCGCCTTTTGCGGTCGTCTCAATCGCAGCTTTTGCGCGCACAATCAATCTGCCGCGGCCTGTCTCATAGGCTTGTTTAATGCCGTCTCTTCCACAAATCGTGGCGCCGGTTGGAAAGTCGGGGCCTTTGACAATTTTCATCAGCTCCTGAATCGAAACTTCCGGCTCTTCAATCACGCGCACGATGGCGTTTACAATTTCAGTCAAATTGTGAGGAGGAATATTGGTTGCCATGCCTACTGCAATTCCGCTTGAGCCATTCACAAGAAGCGTTGGAAGTTTTGAAGGAAGTACGGTGGGCTCTAAAAGAGATTCATCAAAATTAGGAACAAAGCTAACCGTTTCTTTTTCAATGTCCTCAAGCAATTCATTTGAAATCCGCTCAAGGCGCGCTTCGGTGTAACGCATGGCAGCCGCATTGTCTCCATCGATTGAGCCAAAGTTTCCCTGGCCGTCAATGAGCGGGTAGCGAAGTGAAAAATCCTGCACCATGCGCACGAGCGCGTCATAAACAGCCGTGTCGCCATGGGGATGAAATTTTCCAAGCACTTCTCCAACAATACGCGCTGATTTTTTAAATGGTTTGTTGTGCGGAAGACCAAGTTCATTCATGGCAAACAAAATGCGCCGATGCACGGGTTTGAGCCCATCCCGGGAATCGGGGAGTGCGCGCCCCACAATTACGCTCATGGCGTAATTAATGTAACTTGTTTTCATCTCGTCTTCGATTGGAGCGAGGACGATTTTTTCATTCATTGCAAATAAATTAAGATTTTCGTCTGCCATACTGTCCTTAGAAAATGTTTGTTGTTTTTTGAGTTTTTTTCTCGACCGCTAATATATTAAACTGTTATTTTTTGTCATTCCCACGAAAGCGGGAATCCAGATTCTGGATCCCCGATTAAAGATTTCGGGGATGACACGTTGTGTTATACATCCAAATATCTGACGTACTTTGCGTTGTCTTCGATAAATTTCCGGCGCGCCTCAACCTCATCACCCATCAAAATGGTGAACATTTGGTCCGCCGCTACCGCATCTTCAAGCGTTACCTTGAGCACCGTTCTTTTCTCAGGGTCCATCGTGGTATTCCAAAGCTGCTCAGGATTCATTTCTCCAAGGCCTTTGTAACGCTGAATCATCATACCTTCTTTTGCGCCTTCCTTAATGGTGTGGAGTGCGCTTAAAAGAGTGTGGCCCGAATGCGCTGCCTTGCCCACAACTACTTCAAACGCGGGCTTCTCGCCGCCCTCAAAATCCTGGACACTGAGTCCAAAGGACTCCAGTTTTTTCTCTATTTTGACCAGCTCGTGAGCTTCTAAAATTTCATTGGCTTGAATTTCTTCTTCCGGTTCGCTTGGGCTTGGCGCCGCCACATTTTCTTTGTCTTTTTGTTTTTGTGCTTTTTTCCCGCCCTTTACAGTTTTGACTGATTTCTTTGTGCTTCCGGCAACAAATTTTGCAAGTTCTTCATCCGAATAAAGAAAAGCGGCTTTCTGGCCTTCTTCTGCACGAATAAAATAAATGGGGAATATTTTCTTTTTGGCGTCGTAAGCTTCGAGGTAATCGCTAAATTTGGCTCCTTTGCGTTCCACAGAATTTTTGACCGCATCCAATTTTTGAAGCACCTCAAGAAGCGCCTGAAGTTCCTTGGCTTCAAAAACACGTTTCGCGCGCAAGTCTTTAATGGAAGCGTTTTCGCACCCAACGTCTAACATGGTTTGGCTGTATTGTTCCTCTGTCTGAATGTATTCTTCACGCTTGCCTTTTTTAATCCGGTAAAGCGGCGGCTGGGCGATGTAAATATGCCCAGCTTCGATTAAGGTTTTCATCTGGCGGTAAAAAAAAGTGAGGAGGAGTGTGCGAATATGAGACCCATCCACATCAGCATCGGTCATGATGATAATTTTGTGGTAGCGGAGTTTTAAAATATCAAAACCGGCGCCTTCTTCACCAACACCAACGCCCGTTCCGGCCGCAGTAATAATGGTTCTAATTTCTTCATTGCTCAATACTTTGTCGATGCGCGCTTTTTCTACATTTAAAATTTTCCCGCGAATCGGCAGAATGGCTTGAAACCGTCTGTCTCTACCTTGTTTGGCCGAACCTCCTGCTGAATCTCCCTCAACAATGTAGAGCTCACAATTTTTGGGGTCTTCATTTGAACAGTCCGCCAGTTTTCCTGGAAGCGACGCGGAGTTAAGCGCTCCTTTGCGGCGCGTTAATTCCCTTGCTTTTCGGGCAGCTTCGCGAGCGCGTAGAGCAAGCAGCGCTTTGTCTACAATTTTATTTGCGATTGCGGGCTGTTCCTCATAAAAAGAGGCAACAGAGTCGTAAACAAGCGATGCTACAATTCCCTCTACTTCCCCATTGCCCAATTTGGTTTTGGTTTGGCCTTCAAACTGAGGCTGCGGAACCTTAACGCTCACAATTGCAGTCAGCCCCTCTGAAAGGTCTTGCCCGCCAAGCGACCCCTCGATTCCTTTGAGCTGGTTTTTGGCTTTGGCGTATTGATTGGTGGCTCGCGTCAGCGCCGTTCTGAATCCGCTTAAGTGAGTGCCGCCCTCAACCGTGTTGATGTTATTGGCAAAAGCAAAAATATCTTCGTTGTAGCCGTCGTTATATTGAAGCGAACATTCCACTTGCACATTGTCTTTTTCTTTGTCCATGTAGAAAATTTTGCTGTGTAGCGGATGTTTATTACGATTCAAATACTCGACAAATTCTGAGATGCCGCCTTTGTATTTAAAGCTGCTCTCTTTTTCGGTCTCGGTTCGCTCATCGCGAATGACAATTTCAATTCCTTTGTTGAGAAAGGCGAGTTCTCGGAGCCGGTTTGAAAGCGTGTCAAAGCTCAGGTCGATGTTTCCAAAAATTTCTGCGTCTGGTTTAAACGTAACGCTGGTTCCGGTTGCCTTGCTTTTCCCAACCACGGTGACCTTTGATTTGACTTTGCCGCGTTCATACCGCTGGCGGTAGAGCTTTCCGTCCCGCGACACTTCCACTTCGCACCATTCGGAAAGCGCATTAGTGACTGAAACACCGACGCCGTGCAAACCGCCTGAAACCCGGTAGGTTTTGGAGTCAAATTTTCCTCCCGCGTGAAGCGTTGTCATCACGACTTCAAGCGCAGATTTATTTTGCCCCTTGTGCAGGTCTACTGGAATGCCGCGGCCATTGTCCGTTACAGTGGCGCTTTGATCTGCGTGAAGTTCTACTTCTACTTTGGTGCAGTAGCCGGCAAGCGCTTCGTCAACAGAGTTGTCAATTACCTCGTAAGCGAGATGATGAAGCCCGCGCGCTGCGGTGTCACCGATATACATGGCAGGGCGTTTTCGAACTGCTTCAACACCTTCCAGCACTTGAATATTGGTGGCGTCGTAACCGTGGGAGGTTTTTGCTTTGCTTGAGCTTGCTTTTTTTCCCTTGGCTTTTTTCATCATTGTTTGAACCATTAACGTGCCTCTCCTACAAAAAATTTGATGTCCTTGACTTCATCCAAGCCAAACTGATTTTGCAATCGCTTGAGTAAAACAGGTTTGTGCCGCTGGCTAAGTTCAAATGCAAGTGTTGAATCATCCACCCACACCACAACACATGAGTCGCGACCAAATCTGGGCTTGGTCCGCTCCGACAAAACTTCTCCGGCGATGGACGGCCATAAACTGGTAAGGTCTGAACGTTTTTGCGGCTCTCCGGAAGTGAGCCGGCTTAAAACATTACACACAATTGATTTTAAGGGTTTTTCATCCATGCTTTTCTTAGCGGTTAAGTTAATTGCATGGGCATAATGACATACTGATAATCCTGCCCGCTGCGAATCAAACCGGGTTTGTCTGGGTCGGTGAGCGACAGCGAAACCTCGTTCTCATCTAAATTTTTTAAAACATCGATTAAATAACCGGGGTTAAACCCGATTGAAAGATCGTCGCCGGACACATCCACCTCAATTTCCTCTTTTGCCTCTCCCAAGTTGGGTGAGCGTGAAGAAATTAAAAGGCGCCCTTTAATAAAATCGAGCTTTACGGATTGGCTTTCCTGCGACGTTAAAAGAGAAACTCGCCGGACGGCTTGCAGCAATATTTCCCGTGCCACCAGCGTTTTTGTTTTTTCGGATTTCGGAATCACTTGTTCAAAATTTGGAAATTTTCCTTCGATTAACCGCGAGGCAATTTGTGTTTTCCCTATTTTAAACACGATTTGGTTTTGGGCGCGAACAACTTCCACTTCCTCGTCTCCATCAGACAAACTTTTAATTAACTCCTGAACGGTTTTTGCTGGAACAATTGCTTCAAAATCAAGTTCTTTCGGAAGTTGCGTGTCGCGCTCAAGACATGCAAGTCTTTTTCCATCTGTTGCAACAAAACGTACCTTTGCATTTTTAACCGCAACCAAAACCCCATTGAGCGCATAACGCGCCTCATCTCGGGAAATAGCAAAAACAGTCAACGCGAGCGCTTGTTTTAAAGCGCGCTGATTTAATTTAAACGACTGTTCTGGTGTGGGTTCTGGAAATTTCGGAAAATCGCCCGGTTCAAGTCCTACAAGTTTAAAAAAAGACCTATTTGTTTTAATGTTTACGGCATAATTTTTCCCAACCGTAACTTCGACCTCGCCTGGACTTAATTCCCGCAAAATATCATGTAGTTTTTTTGCTGGGATGGTTGCCGTATTTAGATCGATGACAGTGGCGCGGCAAGTAGTTTTAATCCCAAACTCAAGGTCTGTTGCTGTGAGCGTTAATTCATCTGGAGTGGTGGACTCTAGGAGGATATTATTTAAAACAGGGAGATTAGGACGAGAACCAATGGCCCCCATCACCACACCAAGAGCTTTCACTAAATCTTCTTTAAGCGCTTTAAACTCCACATTCTCCTCTACTTAAGTTATTACTATTTTAATATAAAGTAGTTATTGAAGTACTAGTACTGTTCAAACTGTTGATAAGTGTATAAACCATTTATTTTTAATAACTTACATAACTTTAAAGCTGTTCATAACTAATGCTTTTTTATCAACAACTTAATATCATCAAGCGATTGCTGCATTTTACCACCACTTCTCGACAAGCGCTCTATTTTATTACAAGCATGAATGACAGTTGCATGCCCCCGCCCACCAAAATAAGCGCCGATTTCAGGAAGTGAGTGGTCAGTCATGTTGCGAACCATGTACATTGCCACCTGTCTTGGTTGTGCAATGGATTTTGACCGATTTTTTGCCCGCAAATCTGAAAGTTTAATCTGAAAATAATCACAAACCGATTTTTGAATGCGCTCAATGGTAACGTTTCCACCCTCTTCCTTCAATGTATCTTTTAAAATTTCTTCTTCCACTACTTTCATATTGACAGGGACGCCCGTCAATTGAGAGTAGGCAATCACACGGACAAGAGCGCCTTCAAGCTCGCGTATGTTTGATTTGATTTGTGTGGCGATGAAATAAACCACATCATCTGAGAGCGTGACCGTTTCCCGCTCCATTTTCTTTTTCAAAATGGCAACGCGCGTTTCAAAATCAGGAGGCTGAACATCTGCCACAAGCCCCCAGGCAAATCGCGAAATCAACCGCTCTTCAAGGCCAGGGATTTCTTTTGGGGGCCTGTCGCTTGAAACGATAATTTGTTTGTGAGCATCATAGAGAGAGTTGAATGTATGAAAAAATTCTTCCTGCGTGGACTCTTTCCCAGCAATGAAATGAATGTCATCGACAAGAAGAATGTCTGAACTTCTAAATTTAGCCCGAAAAGACGGTGTAGATTTGTTTTGAATCGCGGCGATTAATTGAGTGGTGAACTGTTCTCCAGAAATGTAAACCACTTTGCTTTCCGGTTTTTTTCTCAAGATGTCATGCGCCACAGCCTGCATGAGATGTGTTTTACCCAACCCAACTCTTCCATAGAGGAAAAGGGGGTTGTAATTTCGTGCGGGAGCTTCTGCAACCGCCAAAGCAGCCGCATGGGCAAAACGATTTCCTGGGCCAATCACAAAATTTTCAAACGTGTAACGGTCATTCAAATTGGTTCTGGGCGTTTGTGAGGATGGGGGCGCGCCGCTAGATGGTTCGCGCGAAGGTTTAAATGACAGGTCAGAAACAACATATTCAATATTTGGATGTGTTCCGGATACTTGAGAAACTGCACCCTGAATGATTTGCTGATAATGTTCCCTAAGCCAGTCACCATAAAACTTGTCTGGCACCTGAAGCTGAATGCGATTTGCGTCCCACAAAACCAGTTTTGTGTGAGAAAACCAAGTTCGGAAACTTTGCTCGCTTAGCTCCGCTTGAATGCGCGCAAGAACGCGCTCCCAACTCAGAATCGCATCCCCAGCCAACCCACCACGCACCTCAGCGGCGTTATCAACAGGCATGTCTAAATATGAACATTTTATCAACAGTATTTTAAATAAATTAAAGTGTACTATTATAATTTATGAACAAATTATAAACAAGTTAGAATTAAATGAACGAGTTAAACATAAATCAGTATGTTTTTAACCATATTCAATCAAACAAGCGAGGGATTATAACAAACCGCACGAGGAAAGCCAAAAAAATTTACACTGCTTGCAAAAACAAAAAAAATAGAACCAACCCCCTGATTTTTAAGAAAGAGCTTAATTGACTTAGAAGAGTGTTTTGTTATACTTCCCAAGCACACGAAACATCAATCAAACGCAAATATGCGGAGGCGGTAAAATAAAAATTTATGAAGCGCACTTATCAACCATCCAAACGGAAGAGAAGAAATAAACACGGTTTTTTAAAACGCATGCAGACGCAAGGCGGAAAAGCCGTGCTTCGCAGAAGGCGCCGAAAAGGAAGGCGCCGCCTCGCTGTTTAACGCGATTTGAACATCTCAGCTGTTCAACGCACCCCTAAAAATAACCAGTCTTCGGAAAGATTGTTGAATTCTTCCAAACTGAAACGCCGGAGCGAATTTAGTGAAGCATTTTCAAAAGGCAGCCGCGCGCGACAAAAAAACGTCGTGATTTATTTGAGAAATCGCAGAGACAACAAACCGGCAAGAATGGGTGTTGTTGCGGGGAAACAAGCGCATAAACTTGCGACGCGCCGAAACTGGCTGAAGCGAATCGCAAGAGAGCATTTTCGCAAGAGCGAGAAAAATTTATTTTTTGGATTTGATTTAGTCATTCGTTTTTTACAATCAAGCGGAGAAAAAGCGCGGGCCAAAACAGTGTGCGAGGAACTCAGACGCGCGTTTTGCTTGGCCGAACAACTCACCTACACTCAAAATCAATCTGACAACCTCAAGCAATGAGAAGCATTTTGTGGAAAAAACTTTGAACTTTTTTATAACTTTAGCGAAACAGTTTGAACGATTTGTGGGTGCAATCAGTCTATTTCTCATCAACCTTTACCAACTCGTTTGTTCTCCCTATTTGGGGCGGCATTGTCGGTTTGATTTAACGTGTTCTGATTACGCAAAAATAGCAATTCGTGAGCATGGATTTTTCGGCGGCAGTTTCAAAACATTTGCGCGGCTCCTTAAATGCCAACCCTTTTGCAAAAATCGTGAAGTCAGAACTTGCTCATGAATTCAGACAAACGTTTTTTTCTCGCAGTCGCCTTTGCATTTCTGATTCTCACCCTTTACCCCGTTTATTTAAGATGGATTAACCCCAGAAATAATTCTTCCGAAGGCACGTCACAAAAAGAAAATCTAGATTTCAAGCAAGCGATTTCCAAACAGCAAAATTCCTCAGCGTCTCCTCAAACAGAACTAACGCGCGAAATACCCAAAGAGAATTTCTACAAATTTGAAAACCAACATTTAAAAGCCACATTTTCAAATCGAGGTGCAACGGTAACGGAACTGTGGGTTAAAAACTGGGGAAGAGTTCGAGAAGAACCGAGCGTCGCATTGATTGAGAACGCGGAAGGACAAGCCATACACGCCTCAGGGTTTCTCACCAATCTATTAAATCAAGGAACCGATTTTCAAACCCTTCTGTTTACGCTGGAAACCCTTGACGTGCAAACGGGAGAAGTTAAATTTTCTGCCGAAATCCCGGAACATTGGCGAATGGTAAAAACATTTAGATTTAATAGTAAAAAGCCAGTGTTTGAAATTGAATTATCGGTGCAGAACTTAAGCGCGTCTACTCAAACCACAACCATCGGCATAACCTGTGCGCTCAGCGAAAACCCAAAAAATGTTTATGAACAACGCGCCGCAAAAATGTACGTGGAAGAATTTGGCAAATTAGAATCTGCACCGTTTGGTCAAATTAGAAAACACCCCCATGTTTTCGAAGGCAAACTTTCGTGGCAGGCGCTTGCGAAAAGATATTTTGCGGTTTTTTTGAGGCCCGATGTTCCGGCAACTTTGTCAAAGGTGTGGGTTGAGCCGGGCCGCCCTTACGAACTTCAGAGTCAACTCCAATTTTCAGCAGAGGAAATTGCGCCCGGCAACTCCGCGACGCGGCGCATTGAAGTGTATGCGGGACCTCAATACCACAGCAATCTCAAAGCCGCGGGGCACGGCTTTGAACGCATTCTCTCGGATGGATTTTTCGGTACATTTAAACTCTGGCTTCTTGCCGCGCTTTTGTGGACCTATAAACTTGTTGGTAATTATGGATGGGCAATTATTTTGGTGACCTGTGCACTCAAACTTGCGTTTACACCATTTACCCACATGAGTTTTCAGTCCATGAAAAAAATGCAGGCACTTCAACCAAAACTAAAAGCGCTTCAGGACCAACACAAAAATGACCAAACTAAACTTTCCCAAGAAATGATGGCGCTTTACAAGCGGCACAAGGTCAACCCCATGGGCGGATGTCTTCCCATGCTGCTTCAGATTCCCGTGTTTATTTCTTTTTACCAGGTGTTGATTCAATCTGTGGAATTAAAAGGCGCTCCTTTTATACTTTGGATTAAAGATCTTTCAGAGCCGGACAGATTGTTTTCCCTTCCCCTCACCCTTCCCCTTATTGGAAGCGCGATTAATTTGCTGCCGGTGCTGATGCTCGGCTCTATGATTTGGCAGCAAAGACTCACTCCCCAAACAGGCACTCCGGAGCAACGGCAGGTTATGATGATTATGCCCATTGTTTTTGGATTTGTTTTTTACAATCTTCCCTCCGGACTTGTTTTGTATTGGTTCGTGAGCAATCTGCTTTCAATCGTGCATCAGACAATCATTAAGGGAAAACCATCGCCTGAACTCGAGGCGTGAGCCACTCTACAATCCCTATTTTCAATTTAGATTTATCTTTCTTGAGAAAACTTGCGGTACAGGGAATTTCGGAAAAGAGAAAACTATGTCTCGTGACAAAGAATATGATTCGATTGTAATTGGCGCCGGACATGCGGGCGCGGAAGCGGCGCTTGCGATTGCCCGCTCAGGCCATCAAGCTTTGCTTGTTACGATGAAGCGCGACGCTATTTGTCAAATGTCTTGCAATCCCGCCATTGGAGGACTCGCCAAAGGACAAATGGTTCGGGAAATCGATGCGCTTGGTGGCGAAATGGGAATTGCAACCGACCAAACGGCACTTCAATTCAAAATGTTAAATCGCTCAAAAGGCCCCGCGATGTGGGCCCCGCGCGCTCAAGCGGACAAAGAGCGCTACCGCAAATACATGACGCTTGCAATTGAGAGCGAAAAAAATATTGATTTGACAGAAGATCAAGCAACCGAGTTGATTATTGAAGGCAAAAAAGTAATCGGCATCCGGACTTTAAAAGGAGGTGAATTTTTTTCAAAATCAGCGGTCATTACAACCGGTACTTTTATGTGCGGGCTCATGCATTTAGGCCAGCAGAATTTTAGCGGCGGCCGGCGCGGCGAGTCGCCCTCCATCGGACTTTCAGATTCTCTTCGGGAACATGGATTTGACGTGATTCGTTTTAAAACGGGCACTCCTTGCCGAATTGAAAAAAGCAGCATCGATTTTTCCAAATGTGAAGAGCAAAGAGGAGACGAAGCGCCGAAGCCCTTTTCTTTTCGGACCGAAAAAATAAATCTCAAGCAAGAATCTTGTTGGCTCACCCACACCAATCAAAAAACGCATGAAATCATCCGAAATAATTTACACCTCTCCCCGCTCTACTCCGGCAGAATTCAAGGGATTGGCCCTCGTTACTGTCCTTCAATTGAGGACAAGGTGGTGAAATTTAGCGAAAAAGAAAGACACCAAATTTATTTGGAGCCGGAAAGTCTTTCAACCACAGAGTTTTATGTCAACGGTCTTTCAACCAGCTTGCCAGCCGAGATTCAAGCTGATTTTATCCACACCATTCCAGGTCTTGAAAATGCAAAAATTATTAAATTTGGTTATGCTGTTGAATATGATTGCATGCCGCCCACCCAGCTTTATCACTCCTTAGAAACAAAAAAAATTGAGGGATTATTTTTTGCGGGACAAGTCAACTGTACTTCCGGGTATGAGGAAGCAGCCGCTCAAGGCTTGATGGCCGGAATTAATGTGGTCAGAAAACTTAAAGGGCAAGGCCCATTTATTTTGAAGCGCTCTGAAGCATATATTGGCGTATTAATTGATGATCTTGTAACCAAAGGCACATTGGAACCTTACCGGATGTTTACCTCAAGAGCCGAGCACCGGCTTTTGCTCAGGCAAGACAATGCAGATGAGCGGCTTATGGCTTATGGGCATCATGAAAGCCTTATTTCAAAAGAAGTTTTTGAAAAGAGAAGTGAAATTTGGCGGAATACAAAAGAAATAATTCAAATGTTGGAATCAAAAAAAATTAACAACGTGTCCTTAAAGAAAATTTTAAGAAGATCATCAGAAAGCTTTAAAACATTACCAATAAGTTACTTACAATCATATAATTTGACTGAAGAGTTAATTCGAAAGGTTGAACTAGATGTCAAATACGAAGGATATATCACCCGCCAATCAGCCGAGGTAAAGCGCTTCGAGAAGTTAGAGCAACGGATAGTTCCAAAAGAAATCGATTATTCAAAGGTTCATGGCTTAAGCCGGGAAGCTGCAGAAAAATTTTCACGAATAAAACCAACATCTATTGGGCACGCCTCCCGGATTCCTGGAATAACAAGTTGTGATGTGTCCATTCTCTCGCTCTTCATTGTTCGACATTTCTGAAATTCAAAAACAAACTAATTGCCTCGCAAAACACTTTAGATTTTCTCACCAACCTTCAAACACAACATAAGCAGCCGTTTCACGTGAAACAATCAGTGTAAGGCATGGGATTCTTTGAAACAAAACTCCTTAATTCAGAAACATTTGCCTGTAAAATAGCAACCTCTACAAGGGCTGTCAAAAACCTGCCGCTTTGTTGTGTCATTCCGAATCCTTCGTATGTCATCCTGAGTGACATGTCTTACGAATACGCCAAAGCGCGAGTGGAGCCTGCCTGCAGGTAGGGATCTAAGCGCACTAGATTCTTCAGTTCGGCCTGGCGACCTCCTTCAGAATGACAAAAAAAGAAATGATAAATAGAAACAACTTTGCGAGATCTATTCTCTGGTAAGTAGGAATCTATAATTCGCTAGATTCTTCAATTCACCCCGCAGAATAAATTTGCAGCGCTCCTTCAGGATGATATAACATATGAAGTGTTTCAAAGTGCTAAATAGACAAAAATTCACCATAAAATATAATTTTATTGAAATTTTACTAAATAATTTTAATAATGTGCCGAAGATTAAATTATAAATCACTGTTTCACGTGAAACAGACAGAAAAAGCGCCTTAGTTTTAAAGAAAGCTAACAAAAAATCTGGAGAATAAAACGATGAATAAAATCTTCGCATTTTGCAATCAAAAAGGCGGCGTTGGGAAAACAACCACAACATTAAATCTAGGGACAGCTCTTGCAATCATGGGACACCGAAGCCTTATTATCGATGCAGACCCACAGGCAAACACAACAAGTGGAATAGGAGTTGATGTAACATCAATAAAAAATAGTATTTACAATATAATAACTGGAGAATGCGAAGCTGTTCAGGCAGTTGTGAAAACCAGCGTCGATCAACTATTTATTATTCCAGCTAATCAAGATTTAATTGGCGCAGAAGTAGAATTAGCAAGCGCAATCGGCCGGGAATTTGTATTGAGGGAAGCGTGCAGCGGTTTAAAGGATGAATTTGATTTCATTCTAATTGATTGCCCCCCATCTTTAGGGCTATTAACTTTAAATGCGCTTGTTTTGAGTGATGCAATTGTGATTCCCTTACAATGCGAATATTATGCGTTGGAAGGACTCAGTCAATTGATGCGAACATTTCAACTTGTAAAAGAACGATTGAACCGAAAATTGGAAATCGGCGGTGTTATTTTAACCATGGCAGATTTTCGAACAAATCTTACTCAACAAGTAATAGATGACGTTCGTAAACATTTTACTAATAATGTTTTGCAATCTGTAATTCCAAGGTCAGTAAAAATCAGCGAGGCCCCCAGTTTTGGAAAGCCGGTTGTGATTTATGACCCAAGCTCAAAAGGAGCGCAAGCTTATTTTAATGCAGCGCGGGAGTTTTCAGAACGAAATGCCAGCAGCGAACGAAAAGTGACGCCCAAAACTGATTTTTCAAAAAGCGCTGAAGAAATAAGTCCGGTCAGCAAAAGCGAAAGTTTGGAAAGCATGCAAAGCACCGGCAGTGACTCTGTAAAAGTTGGCGAAGAAAGGGGTGAAGAAAATGCCGTCTCCAGGTAAAAAGAAAGCGCTTGGCCGGGGGCTCGATTCACTAATTCCCTCAGGCTACGTGAATTTGGAAAGCGAACAGCGAAAAGCGGTTGAGCAAAAATTTCTCAGGCAGCCAAATGAAGAAAGGGTTGATTGGCGCGAATCAGAGTCTAGTTTACGCTTAACCAATGTAACAAATGAAAAGCCACAAACCGAAAATAAAATGATTTTTTTGACGGAAAATCTTAGCGCGAAAGCAACAAATCATGTAGAGACAAAAAGCACAGAAGAATTGGTGCAATTAATTGAAAAAGGGAGAATTCACAAACGTAACATTACTGGCCACGAAGAAACACAGCACGCCATCAGCAGCATTTTTGAAACTTGCCTCATGATTTTAATGGCGGGGACAACCATCGTGTTTTTTGTTTCGGTAACGGCGCTTGCAGTAGAAACATTCATGTGATGCAGCGCATGAATGTTTGCAGCCAATGGAAAACTTAATTCATCTTTAACACAGGAGAAAAAATGGAAACGAGAAAACAAGCGCTTGGAAAAGGATTGAGTGCGTTAATTCCTGAAGGGTACAGCAAAATGCTTGAGGCTCAGAGAGAAGTTTTGGGCAAAGAGGAGCATGATTCTGAGGCGGCAATTCAGGAAATTGAAATTAGCAAAATCAGACCCAACCGCGAACAGCCGCGACACAGATTTTCAGAAAATACAATCGAAGAACTCGCAGCATCCATCCGCGAGCAGGGAATTTTGCAACCAGTAATTGTTGCGCGCCGCGCGGACGGCGAATATGAATTGATTTGTGGAGAGCGCCGTACCAAAGCCGCTGAGCGATGCGGCCTTACGAGAATTCCCGCGATTATCAAGGAACTTGCCGAAGACAAACTCCTTGAATGGGCCTTGGTTGAAAATATCCAGCGCGAAGATTTGAACGCTGTTGAAGAAGCGCAAGCTTATGTGCGACTCATGGAGCAGAAAGCACTTACACATGATGAGATTGCAAAAAAAGTTGGAAAGGACCGCTCAACCGTTGCGAATACCATTCGACTGCTCCGACTGCCAAACGAAGTGCTTCAGGGGTTAATTGAGGGCAAGCTTCAGGCCGGCCACGCTCGCGCGCTTTTGACTCTTCCAACCCCTGAGCATCACCGGCAAATGGCGCGCAGAATCATGGATGAAAAACTTTCCGTTCGGCAAGTTGAAGAATTGGTCGGCCGGATTGCGTTGAAAAAAAGGCGGGCAAAGAAAGTGCGGGACCTTGATCAAGATATTCTCGCGCTTGAAACAAAACTTGAACGAAGACTCGGAACCCAGGTACGCGTATTTGCAAAAAAGAAAAATCAAGGCAGAATCGAAATTCAATATTATTCACTTGATGATTTAGACCGCGTTCTGAATCTGCTAGGTGTGCTGCGGTCGTAACTGAGGTGGGGGGGATAGCGATTTTAAACCTCATCGTCGGGCAAACCGCCATTCAATGCTTCCAAAAACTGACCAGCGCTCTGTAACATTAATTATTATTTCTGGAACAGAGTGCCGCGCCTTGTTCCTTTAAAAAATGGTTGCAATGAATGATTAACTAACAAGGCGCTGGAAATTCGCAGGACTTCATTAATATATTATGCGGAGAGGTGCCAGAGCCCGGCTGAATGGGGCGGTCTCGAAAACCGCTATGCGCTTCGGCGCATCGGGAGTTCAAATCTCCCCCTCTCCTCCATTTTGACGCTCTTCCCCAAAGACAGGGGTAATCAGAAATTGAAGATCGATAATTAATGAAACAGCGAGATTTTTTTTATGGGGCGGTTCTCATCGCCTTCACCCTCCTTGTTTTCTGGCCGGTCATCCAATTTGATTTTGTTAATTTTGATGACATCCCCTACCTTGTTGACAATCCTCATCTGAAGTATGGACTTACAGCAGATGGAATCAAATGGGCATTTGCGCTCCCATCGATTCAGCGAGGCCCCGAACTTTCCCCCTTCTGGCGACCCATTGCTTATTTGTCGCATATGCTCGACATGCAGTTTTACGGAACGAAAGCCGGCGGCCACCACGCGACGAATCTGTTTCTACACCTGCTTGCAACACTTTTGCTTTTCACCTTTTTACTCAGAGCAACCAGCGCGCGATGGAAAAGCTTACTCATCTCGGCCTTCTTTGCAGTGCACCCACTTCAGGCTGAGTCAGTGGCATGGGTTTCAGCACGAAATAATGAACTGAGCAGCATTTTTATATTTTTAAGCCTCTTATTTTATGTGAGTCACGCGAAGAAAAAAAGCGCAGCCAACCTTTTGCTTTCCACAATTTGTTTTGCGCTTTCACTAATGTCGAAACCCGCGATGCTCGGCCTCCCGATTATTCTTCTGTGTCTTGACCGCTGGCCGCTAGAGCGAATCCTAGTTTGGCAAGACACAAAAAAGTGGATCGCCCTCGCGTTTGAGAAATGGATGTTTTTTGGCCTCTCGCTTTTATTTGCGGCCCTCACTTTTTTGTCGCAGCCGGGAGTTCTCAAAGCTCAAACCCATGGCGGGTTGATGCTTCAAAACGCAGCTCTCTCAGGATTCTTTTACCTGTCTAAATTTTTTTGGCCGACTTTGCTTACCGTGTACACGCCTTGGCCACCTACAGACTTTTTTTACCAAACACTTGGCGCCGGCGCAGTTCTTTTGTTTGTCAGCGCATTTATTTTTTGGCGCCGCGAAAAATTCCCAGCACTTTTAACAGGCTGGATGTGGTACGCGACAGCACTTCTTCCAGCCGCTATTCTCCCCGCTCCAGCTGACCGGTATGTGTATTTACCAATCATTGGAATTTTAATTGTAGTAGTTTGGGGAGTTGCGGGGCGCTCTAGTAGTTCGACCTTTCATAAAATATCGAAGGCGCTTCTCATCTCAGGATTTTCCGGGCTGCTTTTGCTTGCCGCGATTGCCTCAAGAAAACAAATTTTTTACTGGAAAGACGGAACCTCACTTTATGAACACATGCTTGCGATTAAACCGAGTCACTACTTCGCGCATGTCAGTCTCGCCAATCAGCTTGGTGAGAATGGAAAGTTTGAAGAGGCTGCGAAGCATTACGCGGAAGCAATCCGGATTGCGCCAAATCAAGATTCTGCTTACCGAAACCTGGGGGTCTTGATGATGAAAATGGGCCGCATGGAAAAAGCCAAAACTGCTTTTCAAAAGACAGCCAGTCTCAAGCCAGCCGACTGGTACCCGCGCTTTGTGCTTGGGCTTCTTGCGCAGAAAGAAAAAGATTTAGAATCTGCAGCCAAATATTATTTGCAAGCGATCACCGTGCAGCCGGACGCTTGGCGCCCTTATCACAATCTTGGCGCGGTTTTGGCTGCGGCCGGGGATGATGAAAAAGCAATTATCTGCTACCGCAAAACACTTGAACTCAACACCAATAATCCAACCGCGCACCTTGCCCTTGCAAAAATTCTAGAGCGCAAAGGATTAGCGACCGAAGCCAAAATACATACTGACATCGCCGCTACACTTTTAAAGAACAGCACATCGGGCAAGAAAAAGCAATCAGCGCCAAGCAATTCCGCCGAACCTAATGGCTTGACCTGACCATTTTTTAACCTTGTTGAGCATAACCAGCAACTTCCCTGACATGCGGGACAATTGAAACGCGAGCGAGTCCTTTTCTAGTGCTTGCGATGTGACTAAAAGCAGACTTTGAAAGATCGACAGACCGGCGTAGCCTTTTTGCAGGCCCGCGGTCATTGACACGGCAAGTCACCGAGCGGCCATTGCCAAGATTGGTGACTTCAAGCAGGGTTCCAAATTCATAATCCCACGAAGCACAAGTGTGTTTTGAATCGTCGAAAAGCTCCCCACTTGCTGTCCATCGACCCACACCAGCATCGGATTCACTGTACCAAGAAGCCGTTCCGTAGCGGAGCAAATCAAGCGAATCTTCTTTTTCCGGGTGCATTTTTAAATTTAAAGCTGGAGCTGGAGGAATAACCAAATCATTGAGTGCATTAAATTGTAGAGTTGAGATGGGCTGCGCCCAGACAAATGGGGCAAACAAAAAAGCAGAGAGAAGAATAAATCGTTTTGAGCCTGTTTTCACAAGAAGTTCTTTTAAATGGTGAAAGATTTACCTTTGATTAAAAGCTAGCATGCATGGAATGGGTTTGCAAACAGAGGCTGCGTGAAGACGAATCAGGTTGTCATCCTAAACCCGCAGGGCGAAGGATCTAGCAAACGCTAGATCCTTCGACTCCACCCCGCAAAATAAATTTGCGGGGCTCCACTCAAAATGACAAGCTCTGAATGTTAGAAAATTTTGAAGGGAGCGGTTACACTCTTACGCTGATATTGCGGCCGACTGAGGATTCAAGCAGTTCAAGCTCGTTTAAAAGAATCGAGTAAGCGTGATGGCGGGAACCATCTGGAAGTTTGATGAGAAGCGGGGCTGTGGGACTTTCAAAAAGGGACACTTGTTCTTTAAGAAATGAGCGGGCATCCTGATTTGTTTTGTAGCGATGTTCAAGCAACCAATTTCCGGCAAAGTAAACGTCTTGAGCCGAATAACGGCTGCCCATAAAGAAAAAATCACAATCACTGGCATTTTTAAATCGCTCAAGCAGGTAATAAAGTTTTTGAGTTTCTGAACCCGAGCCCACGCAAAATTGCTGGTAAGCTTCGGTGTCTGCAATCAACCTTGTTCCAACATATGCTTGCGCTTCACTAGGCGCACCTTCTGGGTGAGCGGTTTGTGACCGACCGGCGGGAATGGCCACAAAAAGCGTAACAAGCCAAAGAAGAATAATGAGGATTCCAATTCGATTCATATTTATTTTGTGTATTTTGCGCTGCTTTTTTAAAGATCGGCAGCTTGTGAGATTTCTGATCTATTCTTATCAAGCGTACAAAGCGTAAGTTTCTTTACCTAAATCGGCAATACTCAATAAGGCGGGGCGGATTATAGAGAAAATCACAATTCTTAGCCTTATTAAGTATAAGTTTAGCATGTTTTTTCATCTTTTTTACGGAAGGAGGCAAAAAACGCGTCGATTGGAAAAAACGTTTAGATTCTTTCCTTGATTCGGGAGAGAAGGGACTTAAATAAGAAAAGCTCACGGCGTTCTAAGCCGGCTTTTTTAAAAAAGTGTTCAAGTTGTGCGAGCACCTGAGGCAAAATCGACCGCCGCTTAATCGTTTCGTACCCCACGCAGCGCATGACTTCTTCAAAATCTTTGACAAGCGCCTCAAGGTCGCGCTGAGAAATGCGGTAACGCTCTGGTTTTTGGTATTTTGCTTTTCTAGAGCCAAGCGCCGGGAAAATAGCTGAAAGTGAAACGGCAACTGCGTGAGAAAGATTGAGCGATTCATAGGCTCGCGCCGTTGGAATAGTAGCAATCAGGTGACAGGCGGCGAGCTCTTCATTGGCGAGGCCATTTTTCTCATTTCCAAACACAAGCGCCACCTTTTCACCCTTGGCCGCATCTACAATTCGAGGGATCAATTCACCAAGAAGCGCTGGCGCCCCACGTCTTTTTCCAGCACGGCTTGTAAAGCCAATTGTTAGCGGGAATGTTCGAAGTGCTTTCTTTAGATTGGTGTGAAGCTTTGCACGATCCAAAATCTCGCGGGCTTTCCAGCCCAATGTGTATGATTCTTCGGTTTGATGGGCTGCGCAATTGACGAGCACGAGCTTGCCCACGCCAAAATTTTTCATGGCGCGCACCACTTGCCCCATATTTGCCGGGTTTTCAGCGCGCACCAGCACAATCGAGACATTGTTTAGCGGCTGCGAACTAGCGTGAGGTTTCATGTCTGCGCATTTTATACGCAATCAAGTCAGAAATTGCGATTTTTCTTAATCCTTGCAGCTAGCAAGGAAAGCGCCGGTTCCAATCCTAACCCCAGAGGGGCTACGAAAAGCGTTGAGGGCTTCTTCGCCGAAGAACTGTTATGAGGCAAAGACAAGGCCCAGCCACTTGTTTTTTGAGGTGTTTTTAATTGAAAGCAAATAGCTTAATTTTTATAAGTACTTTTGTTACAATACTTTCCTTTGACGTCCCACCACAGAGAAAACATTTCTGGGGCTGGCACAAAACTTTAATTCTTTAAATTTACTGTCGCCCGCCCCACATAAAGCGTGGGACTGGCGCAAACCTCGATAAATAAAAAGAAATTA
>JAHFHD010000161.1 GCA_023247075.1 Candidatus Omnitrophota bacterium
ACACCAAAGCGGTTTGTGTGTTGCTTTTAAAACGCTCAAGAATGGCGCGGCAGAGGGTGGTTTTTCCCGTTCCGATTTCGCCCGTAATTTGAATAAATCCACGGCGCGATTCGATGCCGTAATGAAGACATGAAAAAGCATCGAGATGCTTGCGGCTGAAGAAAATAAATCTTGGGTCAGGCGTCACATTAAACGGTGATTCCCGAAGCCCGAAGTATTTTTTGTACATTCCCTCACTCGACTGATTATTTAAGATGCTGTTCTACCTTGTTTCATTTATTCATCGTAGTTGGACATCAAGTCCGACTACGATGACGTATGGGTACAAAGTACTGCACCAAACACCCCAAAATCAAATAGAACTTGGTGCTCTTACAATTTCAAAAATGCGGCCGTCCTTACGAAGAAATTCAGCTCCAAAAGACCAGCCTCTCTCTCTATGAACGCATTCATGAACAGCACCGCTTAAAACGTCAATGACTTTTGATTTTCCGTTTGATTGGTCAGGAAAAGAAAATTGGATGGTTGCGCTTTTGTCTTCCGTTCCGTTATTCACCGCAATAATAAAGCGTTTCTTGCCGCGGGAAAACATGGCTGTATTAACTCCTTTGGTCAGTGAGTGGCAATAAGACTGCATGTGAAAGCTCTTTAATAATTCGTGAATCAACCTCTCGGTAGGCTCCACTCCCAAATGTACGAGCTTTCCTTTTCCAATTTTTTTGACATAACCAATGGTTTGTTTTCCATAACCGCCAAAAGTCGCCTGAATCGGTTTCCCGGAAACATCATTGAAACAATAAACAGAGCTGACCATTTCAAGTTCAGCGCCGCGGCCGAGTGACAATTGAAATTTACGTTTGAATTCAAACAGGACACGGCTTGGTTCTTCAAAACCAATTCCGTTGAACGTTGCAAAATGCTCATCCTTCCGTGGAAAATCCTGAAATGCAACCAAAATTCCACCCTCCACTACATATCGGCGTAAATGTTCCTGCGCCTTACGAGACAACCATTGGTTTCCCGAATAAAAAATGACTTTCCGTTTGGGGAGTCCAACTTGCGGATCAAAGAGATCATAATCCACATCAGCGCCGTAAAGAGCTGTTAAAATTTTATTTTCCTTGGGGATTGTCCGTGCTGCATATTGAAGTGGATTAAAAGTCACAGCGACATGGGTCAGCTTGGTCAGTTCATAAGGTTTTAAAACACGGAAAGCGCGCACCAAATCCCGAAACACATCATAAAGTTCATCCCGCTTCCTCCCCCACTCATTAATCGGAGACATGTACCAATTGTCACGATTGACGAGCATGTACCAGTTCCACCCGCAAACGCCGCCAAGAAGCGAAGACAACGTAATCAATCGGTAATGGTTTGGCGTCATAACCCCGGACTCATAATGGCGAGCATGCCAGACGCCTGCCGCAAATTCAGCAATGTAAGAAACTTGCGACACACTGGTCAAAAATCTAGCCTTGTCGATTAATTTTCTTTGTTCAAATTCATCTTCCTTAAGTTCGCTTGAGGGGTAAAGGTCGATTCCAACAAAATCACAAATTTTCTGCATCTCCGACCAATCCTGGGCATAAAAAAATGGGTACAAGTTCATATAAATTGGAATATTAATTCCTAATTGGCGGTAGGCCTTCACACACCACTTGCCATAAGTGACTACATAATCATATTTAAATAAAAAGTAATCGAGGTTTCGCTTGAGTTCATGGTCACCGCGCAGCGGAAGTCCGTGAGACCCTTTCAACATACATGCAATGAATGGCCCTGTTTCTTCAAAACTCTTGTAGCTTGTCTCCCAAGCCCGATTAAGCGCTTCAATCGAATGATGGTAGCGATTACGAATAAACTCTTGGAATAATCCTGCCTTACCGCTAAAACCGTATTGCTGTCCAAAAATATCCGGCCAAGCATCAATTTCATTGTCTGCCTGAAGCAAAATAATATGACCTGAACTGCGTGTTGCAAGGTAGGGCTTAATCACTTCACAAACTTTTTTCAGGTAAGCGAGTGCATACTCTAGAAATTTGGGATGGAGCCTATGATACCGGTAAGCATAAGAAGGAACTCCATCATTTGGCCATTCACTGTAAATATATGGACCAGGCCGGATGATGACCCAAAACCCTTCTTTGCGGGTTAATTCAAGAAATAATTTTAAATTTCGGGTTCCATCTGTTTTTCCTGTGAAATCAAACTTCCCCCTTTTGTATTCATGATAATCCCAAGGAACATAGGTGGAAATAATATTGATGCCAAGATCTCGCACTTGGCCCAGTACCGCCTTCCAATAACCAGGATTGAGACGCCAGTAATGGACTTCTCCGCTGAGCAGCGGGATTTTTTTATTCCCAACGACAATTTGATTTTGCTTTAACGTCACTTGGCGCATGGTCACACAATCAGGTTAACGAGTCGGTCTGGAACAATAATCCATTTGCGAATCGGTTTTTCGGAAATCCATGACTTTATAGTTTCGTCCTGAAGCACGATTTGTTTGAGCTCGACTTCAGGCAGGCCTTTGGCCACCACCATTCGGGAACGAATTCTTCCTAAAACCTGAACAGCTATTTCCACTTCAGTCTCTACCAAATAGCTCGGATCAAATTCAGGCCATGGTTTATAAGCAAGCGACTCGGTATTCCCAAGCCGGCTCCAGAGTTCTTCGGCAATATGGGGCGCGAAGGGTGCAAGCAACAAGAGGAAGGATTCCACCACTTTTTTGGAACACGTTTCAAATTTCATAATTTCATTCACAAAAACCATCAAGGTTGAAATGGCTGTGTGAAATTTCAATTCGTCAATGTCGGCCGTAACTTTTTGAATGGTCTGGTGCAAAATCTTTTTTTGAGCTTCTAGCGGTTCCTGATTCACAATTTGCGCCATACCACCTGCTTCACCCATTCCAAGCCTCCAAACTCGGCCAAGAAAACGCGACACACCTTCAACGCCACTTGTATTCCATGGCTTAACCATCTCAAGCGGGCCCATAAACATTTCATAAAGCCGCACGCTGTCTGCTCCATATTCGCGCACAAGTTCATCTGGGCTCACAACATTGCCACGCGACTTCGACATTTTCTGACTGTCTTCACCGAGAATCATTCCCTGGTTAACCAATTTTTGAAACGGCTCCTCCGTTGAAACTACTCCGCAATCAAAGAGAACTTTGTGCCAAAAACGAGCGTACAGAAGATGAAGAACAGCGTGTTCAGCGCCCCCCACATAAAGATCGACTGGCATCCAGTATTTTTCTTTCTTTGCGTCCACAAGCGCTTTGACGTTGCGCGGATCAAGGTACCGCAAAAAATACCAGGAAGATCCCGCCCACTGCGGCATGGTATTGGTCTCGCGCTTTGCATCGTGTCCAGTCGAGCGATCTTTTGTGTTCACCCAATCTGAAATTAATCCAAGCGGACTTTCACCAGTTTCAGAAATTTTTCGGTAAATTTTTTCGCCGGTTTCTGGAAGCGCAAGCGGCAATTCATCAAGCTGAAGCGGTTTCACTCCTTCTTTCGTATGAATCATTGGAATTGGCTCACCCCAATAGCGTTGGCGGCTGAATAGCCAATCGCGAAGTCGGTAGTGAATTGTTTTTTTCCCAAATTTTTTCTGCTCAAGCCAATCAATGATTTTGGAAATTGCAATGTCGCTCGACAAACCGTTGATTGAAAAAGATTTGTCCGGACTCGTTGAGTTAACAACTGTTCCCACACCAGTGAAAGCAGCTTCGCTTACATGACCCCCTTCAATGACCTCAATAATCGGAAGTACAAATCGTTTCGCAAATTCGTGGTCACGCTCATCGTGCGCTGGAACCGCCATAATGGCGCCCGTCCCATAAGACACAAGCACATAATCCGCAACCCATATTGGAATTTTTGTTTGATTGACTGGATTGACGGCATAGGCACCGGTAAATACTCCTGTTTTTTCTTTTGCGAGGTCAGTACGCTCAAGGTCAGACTTTGATCGCGCTGCTTCTACATAGCGTTTTACTTCGGAGCATTTTTCATTTGTAGTAATCTGAAGTGCAAGGGCATGCTCCGGTGAAAGCACAAGGTAAGTTGCG
>JAHFHD010000162.1 GCA_023247075.1 Candidatus Omnitrophota bacterium
AATCGTGTGATTGGGGTTCTGAATTGCTACACGATTCAGGAACGGGATTTTGCTCAGGAGGAAATTCAAATTTTAAGCGGTGTCGCCAATCAAGCAGCGCTCGCAATTGAAAACACGCGCTTCCTGGCGGAAAAAGTTGCGGCGGTAGAAAATCTTGAATCCAGAAAAAAAGTGGAGCGGGCAAAGGGAATTTTAATGAAGAGGCATCACAGTGGTGAGGCTGAGGCATACCGCATGATTCAAAAGCAGAGCATGGATTCGGGGCGGTCGCTCAAAGAAGTTGCTGAAGCGATTGTTGTTTCAGAGGACATGAAAATTCGGAAGTATACCCATAGCGTTCATAAAGCGTGATATTTTTTCATTAATCGTTAATACTCAAGGAGAGACATTGTTGGTTATTTTCGTGTTCCAATGAAATCATCATTTGTGGCCCCTTGAGTATAGATTGTTTTTAAACGACCTTAAAACAAAGACGTTTTAAGGCAACTTACAGGTTTGTTGGACAAAGGCGTTCAACTCGTAAAAGAGTTGAACGCCTTTTTTATTTCAGGAATTTTGGCTGTCATCCTGAACCCTTCGCTTGTCATCCTGAACGAAGTGAAGGATCTAGCGCTCAGGGTAAACTCCGTGAAGGATCTAGCGCTCAGAACAAACTCTGCAAATTGTGCAAGAATCTAGGATTGCTGGATTCTTCCCCCTGCGGGGTCAGAATGACATAAAAAGGAGATTAATTGAATATGGAAGCCAAGCGACTTGTGGTAATTGGAAATGGAATGGCCGGGATGGCTTGTCTCGATGCCATCTTGAATCGGAAACCAAATTTTGAAGTTACTGTTTTAAGTGAAGAGCCTTATTACAACTACAACCGGATTCTTTTGTCTGCGGTGCTGTCGGGTGAAAAATCAGTTGAGGAAATTTACATCAACACAAAAGAGTGGTATGACAAAAATAACATCACGCTTTGCCAAGGGGTAAAGGCCGTCGAAATTGATTCGAAAAACAAAGTTGTTTTTAGCGCTGACGGAAGTCAATTTCCCTACGACCTTTTACTGCTTGCGACCGGGAGCAATCCATTTGTCCCTCCGATTGAAGGAATCACAAGGCGGGGCGTCTTCACATTTCGCAATATGGCGGACACCGAAAATATTCTCGAAGCTTGCAAGACTTCCAAAAAGGCAATTGTAATTGGCGGCGGCCTTTTGGGTCTTGAGGCAGCCAGAGGTCTTTTGAACCAGGGGGTTGGTGTTACGGTCGTGCATCTGATGGACAAGTTGATGGAGCTTCAGCTCGATGAAGTAGGCGGACAGTTTCTCAAAAGAGAAATTGAAAAATTAGGAATCACAGTTCTCTTAAATAAAAACACGTCGCAGATTATGGGGAGTGAACGCGTGGAAGGAGTTTTGTTTAAAGATGGTTCTATTGTCGAAGCGGACATGGTGGTGGTTGCCTGCGGGATTCGTCCGAATACAGAGCTTGCCAAAAAAGCAGGGCTTGAGGTAAATCGCGGAGTAGTGGTGAATGATTTCCTTGAAACCAGTGACCCCAGTATTTTTGCTGTTGGGGAATGTGTGGAACACAGGGGAAAAGTGTATGGACTCGTCGCCCCTCTTTATGACCAGGGCAAAGTGCTTGCGGCAACGATAACCGGAGACAAGGGGCCCGCTTACGAAGGGTCTGTGCTTGCAACCAAGCTCAAGGTGATGGGAATAGAACTTTTTTCAGCAGGAGATTTTAAAGCAGCAGAGCCGGACAAGGAAGTGATGGCATATCAAGACCACGCATTTGGAATTTATAAAAAGGTGGTCATTCACCAAGATCAAGTGGTTGGAACCATTTTGATTGGTGATGCCTCTGACGCAAATCGCTTTCTTGAAATGATGCGCAAAAAAGAACTGGTCTCTGACAAAAGGCAAGGACTTCTTTTTGATCAACCTCCCGCAATCTCTGGTTCCCCATCGGATGTGATGTCACGTCCAGACACGGACACCATTTGCGGCTGTATTGGCGTGAGCAAAGGTCAAATTGTGCAAGCAATCCGCGACCATGGTTTAAAGACAGTGTCGCAGGTTAAGGGATGCACCAAAGCCTCGTCTGGCTGCGGGACTTGCGCTTGTTTGGTTCAGGACATTCTCAAAGCAGTGGCAGGCGCCGAATTTGAGGAAGAGAAAAAAAATATTTTGTGCCACTGCGTTCCTTTTCCAAAAGAACAAATCCGAACCATGATTAAAACCCAAAACTTAAACTCGGTTCAAGATGTTTTGGACATTTATGGTAATGGCACTGGGTGTTCTTTGTGCAAACCTGCCCTCAGTTTTATTTTGGATGAAGTCTTGTGCGGCGGCCACAAAGAAGACCGCTCGGCCAGATTCATTAATGACCGTGTTCATGCCAATATTCAGCGTGACGGAACATTTTCTGTTGTTCCCCGGATGCGCGGCGGAGTTACAAATCCGCAGGAACTTCGCAAGATTGCGGATGTAGCTGAAAAATACAAAGTTCCGATGTTAAAAGTCACGGGAAGTCAGCGGCTCGACCTCTTGGGAGTTAAAAAAGAGGATTTACCAAAAATTTGGGCAGAACTTGGAATGACCTCAGGGTACGCCTATGCCAAAGCAGTTCGAATGGTGAAATCCTGTGTCGGTACAGATTTTTGCCGTTACGGAACTCAAAATTCAATTGCGACCGGTATTGCACTTGAAACTGCACTTGAAGGTCTTTACACACCAGCCAAAGTCAAAATGGGTGTGGTGGGATGTCCGAGAAATTGTGCTGAAGCAACAGTCAAAGACATTGGTCTTGTGGGAATTGAAGGAGGCTGGCAGGTCGTGATTGGCGGCGCGGCAGGCAAGCGAGTTCGTGCGGCTGATATTTTGGTGACGGTAAAAACAACAGAAGAAGCGCTTGAAGCCGCGCTCCTATTTTTTCAGCATTACCGGGAAAATGGGGAATACCTTGAGCGAACTTACGATTATGTTGAGCGTGTGGGTTTGGAGGACATTCGCCGCGAAACTATTTTAGCGTCTGAGGAAAACAAAAAAGGGTTGCTTAGTCGCTTGGCTAAGGCCAAAGCCAAAGCGGTGAATCCGTGGGATGTGGAGTCAAAAGCGCCTGTGCATCCCTACCAGTTTAAAGACTTTGTTTTGCCAAAGGACAAAGAAGCTTTGCTTGAATCGGCAGGTGTCTCGTGAGTACAAAAATCAGAAAGTGGTTTCCTGCGGTGGATGTTCAGGCGATTCCTGCGAAAGAAGGAAAAAAAGTTTCTTGTGGTAGTTACGAAATCGCCCTCTTTAATTTAGGCGGCGAGTATTTGGCCATTGACAACAAATGTCCTCACAAACAAGGCCCCCTTTCAGATGGAATCGTTTCCGGTAAGGCAGTTTTTTGTCCTTTGCATAATTTAAAAGTGAGTCTTGAAAATGGCTGCGCGCTAAACGGTGGCGAAGGACAAGTGAAAACCTACCCCGTGAAGGTGATTAGTGGGCAGGTGTGCATTGCATTTGAGGAAGGAAAATTACATTCGATGGAAAACCAGCCGCGTGTGACAGATGCTCCGCAAAATATGATGGATGTCAACTGATGAATAGTGAATCATTTTCTATTCTTGACTTGATGGATGATGCAGATTTGCCTTTGAAAAATCGCGTTGATGACAAAGGTTATTATGCACCTCTGACTCCAGCAGCGGGTGTTAAGCCCAGTGCATTGAATGCGGCATCTGTGCTCTCACCAGCTGAAAAACTTCTGATTCCCACCGAACCTCTTCAGGAAGGGGAGCAATACCGGTTTCACTTTGATATGTCGCGTTGCATTGGATGCCAATGCTGCGTCGTTGCGTGCAATGAGCAAAATAATAATCCCGCAGATGTCAATTGGCGCCGCGTCGGTGAAATTGAAGGTGGAGAATATCCGCTGACGAAACGCTACCATTTGTCGATGGCCTGCAATCATTGTCTTGATCCTGCTTGTTTAACAGGATGTCCCACGGATGCTTATGTCAAATTGGAAGATGGTATTGTCAAGCATCAG
>JAHFHD010000163.1 GCA_023247075.1 Candidatus Omnitrophota bacterium
TCTGGTCAGGCGCGTCGTATGGGGATGGCATCGCGCCAATCACGCGCGCGATGATTCAGCGTTACATTTATGATGGAATATTTGAACTTGTGGGCGTTCAGGATAGTTCTTATGCGGTGCTTGCAATGGCAAGCGGTGGGCACTTATTTGGCATCTTCAAACAGATTTGTCGAGCGTTGCCTGCTCGTATCACAAAAATAGTTGAAAAATTATTTTCGCTGTTAGGCGTTCACTTCAAAAATCTCACGAGACTGAATGAAGAACTTCCGTGGGATTTATTCCGGAGAGCGAATCGCAGAGTTGCTAGTGGATGGAAAAGAAGTCCACTCAAGGGTCTTGGGAAAATATTTGCGCAGAGAGAGTTTAAACTAGGGCAAAATTTTCAAGGGCTCCTTTGTCCCGCGAATACCGATGTGCTCATGCTTGCGGCAGGCACTCAATTATTCAGGAAACAAGATGCCGAGAAATTTCAGGGTCGAATCGTCATTGAGGCAGCGCCGCATACTGCAACTGAGGAAGCAATCGAATACTTTAGTCAACATGGGGTTTTATTTATTCCATTTGAATTGGTAAGCGTGAGCTGGTCATACGCGGTCAGGATGATGATTACGCACGGGTTTGAGCATACCCCTGAATACAATTCGCGGGATCACGTGCTGGGAGGAGTTTTGGGATATACGGCAGCTTTGCTTTGGATTGCGTTTAACAGCACGCAAAATCAGCGCCCGGACGAAAGTGCGCTTCAAGTTTCCGAACGGTTCGTTCGCGAATTTTTAGAAGAGAAAGAGCGGCTGACTCAAAAATTTCACGCAGCTTTTAAGGATTGTGTTCAAGGAACCTTTTTAAATTTTGATATGGCGAATGCTCAACTCGCAGCTTTGTCTCCAGATGTGAGAAAAGATTTAGAGCCTGTATTAAACGGTATTCACGAGAGGCGTGATTTGCCGTACCGTCTTGCGCTTGCCATTACGATATTCCGCATTGCTTTTGGCAGCGCTTTAAGGAAATATGCGGCGCCAAGTGAATTGATTAAATGGCTTAAAAATGAAAAAGATCATTCGCGTCCCAGCTCGAAGGGGGCAGCCTTTATTTTAGGCCATATTGCGTACGAAAATTCAAACGAAAAAAGAGAAACAGTCGATAGCCTCAAAAAAATCGCACCAAAAATAAAATCAGGAAGGGTCCGCGCTGAAATATATAAGTCACTCGGAAGGATTGGAAATAGAGACGACATTTCATTTTTATTAAAAATGTTGCAAGATCCTCTAGAAGTTGATCCTGAGGTTCGGGAATGGCTTTTGTGGGCCATTAAGCGTCTTCTTAGAGTTTATCCAAAAGGATTTGACCTAGAAAAGACCATTCACGAACAAGAAGATAAAGTATTACAAGCCAAAAGAGTGGTTGAGGAACATTTTAGTGATATGAGCGCTACAACCGTTGCAGGAAAGTCGGACATGAGAGTGCAATATCAGGGGTTTTATGTGGCGCTTGGAAAAGCACAGTTTAAATTAGCTGTTCTTTACCAATTAACTAGTGAAATTGAGAGAATGAAAAAATCTGGGCCGGAAAAAAGAAGCGTCAGTCAACGCAAAACCCTCAGTGTGATTGAAGATTCCGCAAGAAGTTTTGAGAGGTCGGGAAGAATAGGGGGCGCTTGGCCCCTTTTAATTAATTTGGTTCTTGCCTCGATTTATGCTTCTGAAGCGCAGATGGAAAGCGAAGCAAGCGCGCAGACAGAGTTTTTCGAAAAAGCGCTTTTGACGAGTCTAAAAATTTCTGTTCCGGCAATTGTAAAAAAACTGGTTGAAAAAAATTGGAAGGTGCTTCCAGAAGGTGCGTATTACACGGCATTCACGGAAGTTTTTAAATACGCGGAGTACCGCCCGCATGAAAGTTTTTTTCTGATTGATGGATTTGACCG
This sequence comes from Candidatus Omnitrophota bacterium, assembly GCA_023247075.1. Classification (GTDB taxonomy): domain Bacteria; phylum Omnitrophota; class Omnitrophia; order Omnitrophales; family Danuiimicrobiaceae; genus JAHFHD01. Next base: position 1,922 of record JAHFHD010000163.1, read on the forward strand.
GGTAAAGGCAAAGAGTGTCGCAACTTCTATTTATGATTTTACGCGTGATTGGGCTAGAGAGATCAAAAAAAATCCTCGACGGGTGTACTGTTTTAACACTTTGAAATTAGGCGTTAGATTTTTATTTGATTTATTTCAAAAAGGACGGTTTGAAGCTGTTAAAAAATTTAGAGATGGCTTCAAAACGCTGAATAAACACATCCCCAAGCGTCCAGAGAAACCGAAAGGTTTATCAGGTGTCGCACCTGATTATTTAGAGGTTTATTCAAAGTCGCTTGACGAAATTACTCAGGAAAAATTTGATTCAAATGGGACGTTTGGTCTTCTTGAGTTTTATAATGCATCAGCACTTAAAAAATTTTTAACTGAAAAGGTAATGAAAACTGACACGTATTTTAAGCTTTATTTACTTGCAGCAAGCGAGATCTACTTTGATTATCCTGAAATTGTCGAACAAATTCTCCGCACTATTGTTGAGCGCAAGCGGCACCCAGTCCCGCCTGATATTTTGTATGCGGGCATGCTCGACCGTGAGTCTTATTTGGCAGTATATGGTGACTTGCTTAAACCGATTGCAGAACAGCACGGGGTTTCCCTTGAGGAGATGTATGCTGCAAGCCTCCATTTGAACAAGGTATATCAAAAAATGGGAATTATCCCTGCGCGTTCCGAACTCAGGTATGGCGGCTACGGTCTTCGCACATCTGATATCTCGTTTACCGCTGAAGAGGCTAATGTGAGGAAGCGGCTTAAACCTGTGATTGATGCTCTGCGAAGAGGGGAAGATACGAGTTCGTTTAAACCAAGTCCTCAAGAAATATTTCAGAGTCATTTCAAACAAAAAAGCGGGTCCGAGCTGCCTCAAGAAAAAATTGAAGAAATAATTTCTGTTCTCGGCACAAAGTCTTGGAAAAAAGTGAGGCTAGAGCGCTCTTTAACAGAAAGACTTATTTCGCTCTTTATCGATGCGCGAATGGGCAGTTTGGCGTTTAGACTGTATCGGGAACAGGCTGGGGTATCGCTTGGGCAATTGGCAATGAGAGCAGGGATTCATAAAGCTCAAGTTCTACGAATTGAAAACGGATTGCCTCAAGCAGTGGATTTGATTAGTAAGGTGATTAAAGCGGTCAGCGCATTCTATGAAAATCAGCCCAATTCAATTTCAACGGATCAAGTTGAAAAAGATTTATGGAGCTCATTTTTTAATTTAAAAAATGAGGAAGAAGTTGTTGCGCGGGCAGAGCAGCTTGGCCGTGAGCGAAAGGGAAATGAGCTTTTACGCTGGATCCGCGAGCAGGCGCTTCTGACAAAGAGAGAGTTTGCAGCTTTGGCTACGATGGATCATGAGAACTATGTAAATAACGAGAACGGCACAAGACCTTCGTATAAGACAATACCGAAACTGAGTAAGGCAATTGGACTAGTTAAGCTTAAAATGACAGGCGAACTTTTTTCACAGGACGATTTAAAAATGATTCGCCGCGCTCTTTTGGAAGCGTACGGTTATCTTTCAGTGGAAGATCTTTTTATGGCGGCAGAAAAAATCGCAAAAAAGGATTCGAGTTTTTCAGAGTTTTTCACCTTTTGGCTGAAACAGCTTCGGGTTTCTCATCGGCGGTTTCCAAAAGCAGCTTCAGTCCAGATACACGCATCGCGGGTTCGGTATCTAGAGTCAGGAGGTTTTGAGAAAATAAGTTACGATGAAGCGATCCGAGTCATCAATGGAGTGGCGCGGCTGCTCAGTCAAGATGACCGGGTAAAGGTTCTCCCTCAAAAAAAACAGATGCAGGCAGCTCTTAAGCTCAAACTTCTATTTGGGAAGTCTTTGGGGCAGATATCTAAAAATGAGTTATTCGAGAAGAGCAAATTATATGCCGCCAAAGGAGAGCTGAACCCACTAGTCTGGTTTTTATTAAGGCAGTCTCTTGTGTCTAAATTGGCTTTTAAGCAAAAATATGGCGTAAATTTATATCGCATATTAGACGAAAATTCGATTCCGCAAGTCGCATCAATAGAAAAATTGGTTTTTGGTTTTCGTGATCTTTACCTTAAAGATCCGCGATTTCAGCCTCCAAATAGTCCAAGCCAAATTTTAGAAGATG
>JAHFHD010000011.1:0-23180 GCA_023247075.1 Candidatus Omnitrophota bacterium
GGCGGTTGGACTTTCCGGCCACGATTCGAGAATTTTGAGTGTTGTGAAGCACGACAAGAACGGCGACGTTGGATTTGTGGGAGACGTGACTGCTGTCAACATCAAACCAATTCGTGAAGTAACCGAATCAAATACGATTCCTGTGATTTACCCGATTGGAGTTGATGCAAAGGGTGATTGGTACAACGTCAATGCTGATGAAGCGGCGGCAAAAATTGCAGCAGCGATGTCGGTTCAAAAAATCATCGTTTTGACCAATGTTCAAGGAATTATGCGGGATCCGGAAAATCAAAATTCTTTAATTTCTTCGCTTCACGCAGAGAATGTAGACAAACTTATTCAAGACGGCGTCATTAAAGGCGGAATGATTCCCAAAGTAAACGCCTGCACCTATGCGCTTAGGTCGGATGTGCCAAAGGCGCACATTGTCGATGGGCGGGTGAAACATTCGCTGCTTCTAGAAATTTTTACGGACCGGGGAATTGGAACGGAAATCGTACTCTAAATAATGAAAACCCAGGATGTTATTGCACTTTACAATCAATACGTGCTCGGAACCTACACGAAATCTCCCTTGTGTTTGGTAAAGGGGAAAGGCTCAAAGGTGTGGGATTTGGAAGGACGCGAATACCTTGATTTTTTCCCGGGTTGGGCGGTTTCTGGAATTGGACATTGTCATCCACGCGTGGTCAATGCAATGAGGCATCAGGTTGGGAAGATTTTACACATTCCCAATAATTACTATGGAGTGAAACAAGCGCAGCTTGCCAAAAAAATTGTGGGACGTTCATTTCCGGGAAGAGTCTTTTTTTGTAATAGCGGAGCTGAAGCAATTGAAAGCGCCATTAAATTTGCCCGGCGATTTGGTTCTGCAAGCGGTCGGTATGAAATTGTGACGATGGAGCGGTCATTTCACGGCAGGACGCTTGCTGCTTTGACGGCAACTGGCCAGAAAAAAGTTCACGATGGATTTGAACCTCTTCCAGAGGGATTCCGCTACGTTCCATTTAATAATTTGAATGCGCTTGAACAAGCAGTGACAGACCACACCATTGCCGTTATGTTTGAGGTGATTCAGGGTGAGGGTGGCGTGCGAGTTGCCCAGGCAAAATATATGAAAGCAGTGCGAGCGCTTTGCGATGCAAAAAAGCTACTGCTTATTTTTGATGAAGTGCAAACTGGAATGGGGCGAACTGGAAAGTGGTTTGGGTACCAACATTTTGGAGTAGAGCCTGATTTGATGGCGCTTGCCAAATCACTTGGCGGCGGAGTTCCGATTGGAGCGCTTGTCGCACATTCCAAAATTGGCCGGGAAGTGCTTGGCCCCGGCACTCACGCTTCAACTTATGGGGGGAATCCTCTTGTTGCAAGCGCTGCACTCGGTGTTTTTACAGCAATCGAGAAAGAAGGGCTTATTCAAAATGCCGTGGAGATGGGCGAATACCTCAGGCAAAAGCTTGAAACATTGCAAAAAAAGTTTTCAGTGATTCAGGAAATTCGCGGAATGGGTCTGATGATTGGAGTGGAACTTTCAATTTTGGGCACTCCCTTAGTTGACGAATGTCGGTCGAAAGGACTTTTGATTAATTGCACACAAGGAAATGTACTCCGGTGGATGCCGGCAATGACGGTGACAAAACGATTAATTGACCGCGCCATTCAAATTTTTGAAAGCGTGCTCAAAAAAGAAACAAAAAAAGAATTGGCTGTTTCGGGAGTTTCGGTATGAAAACCAAACATTTGATTAGCGCCGGAGATTTTGAAACGGATGACCTTACCGCCATATTTGACATTGCGGCACGAATTAAAGAAAAACCACTTGCCCATAGTTCCATGTTTAGCGGAAAAGCAATGGGGCTTATTTTTGAAAAACCGTCGACACGCACCTGGGTTTCGTTTGAGGTTGGGTTCTCCACAATGGGAGGACACGCCATTTATTTGGGTCCATCAGACATTAAGCTTGGAGTCCGGGAGGAGCTTCGAGATGTGGCGCGTGTTTTGGGAAGATATTTAGATGTAATTGTTATGCGAACTTTTTCGCACAAGCGGATTCTTGATTTCGCGCGATATTTTGGAAAACCAGTCGTCAATGGTTTGAGTGATCTTGAGCACCCCTGTCAGGTGATTGGCGATTTTTTTACGATGAGAAAACTATTTGGTGGATTTTCTGGAAAGCGGGTTGCATTTGTAGGTGACGGCAATAATGTTTTGAATTCACTTTTACTCGTTGCGGCTCGGCTCGGAATTCGATTTGCTTTTGCTTCGCCGAAACGGTTTATGCCGAATCAGCAAATTCTTGAGCGGGCGCGGAACATTGCTTCCAAAACCGGCGGAAAAATTATTATGACAAATCAGCCGGAAAAAGCAGTGAAAGGAGCTGACATTGTCTACACCGATGTTTGGTTTAGTATGGGGGAAGAAGTGACGGCTGAAAAACGCGCAGCTTTCCAAGGTTTTCAGGTGAATCGAGTGCTTCTCAAGCAAGCGGCTCAGAACGTGCGGGTGATGCACTGCCTTCCAGCACATCGGGGAGAAGAAATTACAAATGAAGTGGTTGAAGGCAAGGAGTCTATTGTATTTGAACAGGCAGAGAATCGACTCCACGTTCAAAAGGCAATTCTGATTTATTTAATGGGAATGACGAACAAATTGGCATCGTAACTCGAGTGAGGAAATAATGAAAACCATTAAGAAGGTAGTGCTGGCTTATTCCGGCGGACTTGACACGTCATGCGCGGTGAAATGGATTCATGACACTTATGGGGCAGAGGTAATTTGTTTCTCTGCTTTTATTGGTGAAGTAAAAGATAAAAAAGAGCTCGTTCAAAGAGCTCGCTCTGCGGGCGCGAGTGAAGTTTACATCGAAAATTTAAAAACAGATTTTGTGGATGAATTCATCACTCCCGCACTTTGGGCACGCGCGAAATACGAAGGTCATTATTTTCTTGCAACTGCTTTGGGCCGACCGCTGATTGCGCGCAGGCTCGCTCAAATTGCGCTTCGGGAGGGAGCGGACACAGTCGCACATGGTTGTTCAGCAAAGGGAAATGACCAAGTCCGAATTGAGGTTGGAGTACGCTCGCTTGCGCCACAACTCAGAATTCTTGCTCCGTTAAGGGAATGGTCGTTTAGTTCTCGAGCTGAGGAAATTGAATATGCAAAAAAACACAATATTCTGATTGAAGCAACCAAAGAGAGACCCTATTCAATTGACAAAAATTTATGGGGACTTTCGGTTGAAGCGGGAATACTTGAAGATCCCTGGGTAGAGCCGCCGGTTGACACTTATTTTATTACGCGTCCGCCTGAGCTCGCTCCAAAAAAACCGATTTATGTGACGATTGATTTTAAAAAAGGAATTCCAGTTGCTCTGAATGGCCGACCCATGTCATTTACGGCGGTTATTGAACAACTTACTGACTTGGGTGGAAAATATGGAATCGGAAGACTGGACTTGATTGAAAATCGGCTTGTGGGAATTAAGTCCCGTGAAATTTATGAAGCTCCGCAGGCTGAGATTCTTCACACGGCGCATGAAGCGCTCGAGTCACTGGTCTTGGACCGAGAGCTTCTTCATTACAAGCGGTTGCTTTCTGAAAAGTATTCAGAGCTTGTTTATTACGGGCTTTGGTTTTCACGTTTAAGAAAAGCGCTCGACGAATTTTTTGCGTCGTACCAAAATCGGGTGACGGGAACAGTACGTCTAAAACTTGAAGCAGGACGTGTCAATGTAGTAGGGAGAAAGTCGCCCTTCACACTTTATTCAGAAGGACTTGCGACTTATTCAGCTCGTGACACGTTTGACAAGAGTTCAGCTGAAGGATTTATGAAAATTTGGGGCCTTCCATATGAAGGTAAGGCGAAGTCAAAATAGTATTTGTCGCGTGTCATCCTGAATGACCCTAAAGGGCTGCTGCGCGGAGTGAAGGATCTGGTGTTTGCTAGATCCTTCGCCCTACGGGCTCAGGATGACATTGCACAGATGGATGACAATGAAAAAACTTTGGGGCGCACGATTTAAATCTGAATTGCATGATGTAGCGAAGGAGTTTACCTACTCGCTTGGCACGGACTACGCCCTCCTTGATTCAGAGATGCAGGTGAATCTGGTTCACTGTGAAATGCTTGGTAAAACCGGAATCATTTCAAAGAGTGACGCGCAAATCCTTATTCAAGGTTTAAAAGAGATTTGGCAGCAACTGAGCCGCTCACTTGATAATTCAGAAAAAATGAATCAAAATTTTTTGGATTTTGAGGACGTTCATACGTGGATTCAGACAGCGCTTCAAAAAAAGATTGGACCAATTGCTGAAAAACTTCATACAGGACGTTCGCGAAATGACCTTGTGTCTACTTCAACTCGGATGTATTTACGAGGGAAGGTCACTGGTTTGTGCGAAGCCATTCGGAGGTTAGAGCAGGGGCTTGTTGCTCAAGCGGAAAAAAACCAAAAGGTGGTGATTCCAGGCTACACGCATCTTCAAAGAGCGCAGGTGATTCTTCTTGCCCATCACTTACTTGCTTATGTCGAGATGTTTGAACGGGATCAAGTGAGACTTTTTGATGCGCTGAAACGGCTAAATGAGTGCCCGCTTGGCAGCGGAGCACTTTCGGGTTCAGGTCTTCCAATTGACCGGGAATATGTGGCAAAAGCACTTGGATTTTCGGCTCCAACCCGAAACAGTGTGGATGCAGTTAGTGACCGTGATTTTGCTATTGAAATCGCTTCTGACATTTCAATTTTGTTCATGCATCTGTCACGATTTGCTGAAGATTTAATTCTTTGGAGCTCGCAGGAATTTGGGTTCCTTACATTTTCAGATGAGTTTTCAACCGGCTCAAGCTTAATGCCGCATAAGAAAAATCCAGATGTTCTGGAACTTGTGCGCGGCAAAACCGGAGAAGCTTATGGAAATTTATTTTCTCTTTTAACGACTATGAAAGGGCTCCCCCTTTCATACAATCGGGACATGCAGGAAGACAAACGCCCACTTTTTGGTTCCATCAGGCTAGCTGAACAGGTCTTAAGGGTGCTTGAGCTTACTGTCCGAACAGCGTCAATTAATTCTGAAAATTGTGCAAAAGCGTCCCGGGACAGCTTTCTTTTTGCAACAGATGTTTTGGAATATCTCGTCAAAAGGAAAGTGTCATTCCGGAAGGCGCATGACATTATGGGTACTTTGGTCGGGAAAGCGCTTGAAAGTCATAAAACTTTAAGCGGTCTTTCACTTGAAGTGTACCAAAAACATTCAAGCGTATTTGAGAGGGACGTATTTGATTTGTTTGACCCGGAAGTTTCTGTAAAAGGAAAACTTTCGATTGGAAGCACGCGTCCTGAATTTGTTCAAAAGGAGCTCGCGCGGTACAAAAAGCTATTTAGAACAAAGGGCAGTAAGCGAAACTAAATAAATTATGATGATGCATGATTTTCATTACCGCAAAGGGACACTTCACTGCGAAGGTGTTTCTGTTTTGAAGATTGCCGAACAGGTAGGCACGCCTTTTTATTTGTACAGCCATAAAACATTGACGGAACATTATCTTAAGCTTGAGCAAGCATTTCAGTCGGCACGTCCACTCATTTGTTTTTCCGTGAAGGCCAATTCGAGCCTCGCTGTCTTAAGGGCGCTGGTTAAAAAAGGTTCAGGTCTTGATGTGGTTTCTGGCGGTGAGCTGTACCGGGCGAAAAAAGCGGGTTGTCCTGCTTCTCGGATTGTGTATGCGGGGGTTGGAAAAACAGATTCTGAAATTACAGAAGCCATTCAATTCGGGATTTTACTTTTTAATGTGGAATCAATCCCTGAACTTGAGCGGATTAACACGATTGCGCAAAGACTCAGCAAACGAACTCGAGTGTCCATCCGGATTAATCCCGGAGTTGACCCGCATACTCATGACCACATTGCAACTGGGAAAGCGGAATCCAAGTTTGGAATTGATTTGCAAACCGCCCGCCGCATTTTTCGAAATGCTGCGCACTATTCTTCTGTTTCCTTATGTGGGATTCACGTTCACATCGGTTCGCAGATTGTGCAGGGAGAACCTTTTGTTCAAGCTTTCGAAAAAGTTTTGCTTTTTGTGGACCATTTAGAAGCAGAAGGTGTCAAGATTCAATTTCTTAATCTAGGCGGTGGTCTCGGGATTATTTATTCTGACGAACGACCTCAAACAGCAAGTGAATTTGCAAGCAAAATACTTCCGCTTTTTCGCAGCCGCTCATTCAGGCTTATTTTTGAGCCAGGAAGATTTATTGCGGGAAATAGCGGAATTTTTGTGACAAAAGTGCTTTTTGTCAAAGAAACTCCTGCAAAGAATTTTGCAATTGTGGATGGCGGCATGAATGACCTGATTCGTCCCGCGCTTTACGGCTCCTTTCATGACCTTTGGCCAGTTATGAAAAAAAATCAGTCTCAAAAATTTTCTTATGATGTTGTTGGCCCAATTTGTGAAAGCGGTGATTTTCTTGCTAAGAATCGGAAAATTTCAAAACTGAAAACAGATGACCTACTTGCCCTTGCAAGCGCCGGCGCTTATGGTTTTACCATGTCATCCAATTACAATGCGCGGCCTCGAGTTCCAGAAGTGCTGGTACGCGGGAGAAAATTTTCAGTGATTCGCGAGCGGGAGAAAAGAACGGATTTGATTCGCGGTGAACATGTTCCAAGTTGGGTGTGACGGCCGAAAAAAGGTGCTTGTTTAGCGCTTTGAAGCGCTTCACAAACTATGTCATTCTGAAGGAGCCCCGTAAATTTATTCTGCGGGGCGAACTGAAGAATCTGGCAAATCTAGATCCTTCACTGCGTTCAGGATGACAAGCCTGTTATGAACTTCAATCGGCTAAACAGTTACGAAAAAAGAGGATTTATGAATCGTCGGAATATTTCATTCCACAAAATGGAAGCTTCAGGAAATGATTTTATTGTGATTGATAATCGCAAGCGTGTGGTGCGTGATGCAGCTGCTTTTGCCAGAAGCGCATGCCAGCCTCACACAGGCATTGGTGCAAACGGGATTCTTTTGATTGAGCAATCCCGGAAATCAGATTTTTTAATGCGCATCATCAATTCTGATGGTTCTGAAGCTCAGGCATGCGGCAATGGGTTTCGATGTGTCGGGCTCTATGCAAATAGAGTGCTTGATTTTCCAAATTCAATGGTGTTTGAAACACTGTCCGGAAAAGTTTCTGCAAAGGTGACGAAGAATTCTATTCGGGTGAATATGATTGACCCGCACGGTTGGAAAGAAGAAATCAAACTTTCGCTTCAAACGGCCAAAGGACATCGAACACTTCGCGGCGCTTTCATCAATACCGGTGTTCCGCATGTTGTATTTTTTGTAGAAAATCTTGCACAAATTCAGGTGGAGGAATTGGGCATCCTGATTCGCTCACATCAGTATTTTAAACCGCAGGGAACCAATGTGAATTTTGTGGAAGTGACGGGCGGCAGTTCTATTGAAGTAAGGACTTATGAACGCGGGGTGGAAGGTGAGACGCTTGCATGTGGAACAGGTTCAGTTGCCTCGGCCATAGCCGCATATTTGACAGGCCGCGCCAGACACCCAGTCCAGGTCGAAACAAAAGGTGGCGACCTTTTAACCGTGTCATTTCAGGTGGATGGCAAGAAAATAAGTCAGGTGCATCTTGAGGGCGACGCTCATTTTGTGTTTGAAGGCATCATCCCATCAAGATTGAGCATCACAAAGCTTGCGTAAGAAGGTCGGATTGAGGACAATGTTGAGAAATGAGATGCGCCAAGGAGATTTATGGAATTAACGCGTAAAAATTTAAAGGGCTCGATGGTAGCACTCGTCACTCCTTTTCGAAAAGGGAAACTGGATGAGTCTGCACTCCGGCGCTTGATTGATTTTCATTTGGCAAATGGAACAGATGTGATTGTTCCATGCGGCACAACGGGAGAAGCTGCTACGATGAGTCACACTGAACACATGGGCCTCATGAGTTTTGTTGTGAATTATGTGGCTCGCCGCGTTCCCGTTATTTGCGGCGCCGGATCAAATTCAACCGAAGAGGCTTTTTCTTTGATTCAACATGCAAAAAAATGTGGAGCAAGTGGCGTTCTTGTGGTTACGCCTTACTACAACAAGCCAACTCAGGAAGGGCTGTTCCGCCATTTTGAGATTTTGGCGGGAAGAGTTAACATCCCTTTTATTTTGTACAATGTTCCATCCCGAACCGGTGTTTCGATTGCACCGGAAACAGTAGCACGCCTTTCAAAAATTTCAAATATCATCGGAATTAAAGAAGCAAGCGGCAGTTTGGAACAAGCATCCAAAATCATAGCGGCTTGTGACCTCGTAGTTCTTTCAGGTGAGGACAGTCTTACACTTCCACTTCTTTCAGTGGGAGCAAGAGGCGCCATCTCTGTTGTGGCGAATGTGAAACCAAAAGAAGTCCACGACATGATTGAAGCCTACTTAAATGGGAATGTAAATCAGGCAAAAAAGTTGCATTACCAGCTTTTTGATTTGGCGAAAGTGCTTTTTATTGAAACTAATCCCATTCCGGTAAAAACTGCGCTTCATTTAATGGGAATGATTGAAGGCGAGCTCAAGCTTCCACTTTGTGAAATGAATCAGAAGAATCTTAAGGAGTTGCAATTAGTTCTTAAAAGGCAGCATCTTTTGAAGAGTCAGCACAAAAATCGTAAGCTTGCGCAAGCTTCTTAAATTTAAATTCAGAAAAACAAATGAAAGAATCTCACAAAAAAGTAAAAGTAGTAGTGGCTGGTGCTTCAGGCAGGATGGGAATGACTATTCTGAGACTTGCGCACGAAGACCACGGGCTTCAGATTGTGGGAGCATTTGAGCGTGCGGGTCATCCTGCCATCGGCCGTGACATTGGTGAATTGATTGGTGCAGATACACTTCAAGTTCCGGTGAATGAGAATCTTGTTTCCTGCGTTGAAGCGGGTCAAGTTGTAATTGATTTTACGCATCCGGACGCGGTCCAGGAAAATCTGGCTGTTGCGCTTAAAACGAGAAAATCACTTGTGATTGGTACGACAGGACTTTCCAAAAGCACTTTGGCAAAAATCAAATCAGCTTCAAATCACATTGCCATTGTTCAATCGCCTAATATGAGCGTAGGGGTCAATCTACTTTTTCGCCTTGCTTCGTTAGTAGCAAAAACTCTTGATGACCGTTATGACGTAGAAATTGTAGAGGAACATCATCGCCATAAAAAGGATGCGCCAAGCGGCACGGCACTTGAACTTGGTCGCGTGATTGCAGCTGCGCGGGGCGTGAAATTTGAGAAGTCTACTGTGTATGGTCGAAAAGGCATCACAGGTACGCGCAGACGTGGTGAAATTGGTATTCATGCACTCAGAGGTGGAGACACAGTGGGTCTTCATACCGCATCTTTTATTGCTGATGGCGAGCGAGTCGAACTTGTCCACAGAGCTTCCTCACGGGAGGCATTTGCAATGGGAGCACTTTTGGCCGCAAAATTTGTCGCCAAAAAGAAAACAGGCATTTACAATATGCAAAATGTGCTGGGTTTGTAACTTTGGTTAGATCAATTAATACATAATAACCTTAAACCTGCTAACTAAAACCTCTGGGCTCAGCCTCAAATGATTGATCAAAAGAAAATTCTGATTCGGTCAATTTCTCTCGGATTGTTCGGTTTTTTAATCTATGCCGCAACTCTGAACGCTCAAACTCCCACGTCTGAACCTCAAGCGAACTACCTATTTCGTGACCAGTTTTATGCGCCTCCGTCTCTAAAAATTCGTTACGATGTTTATGAAACAGCGGGATTCCTTCTTTTTCGACCTACTAGTCGTGGAGGTACAAGTGAGTTTTCTGTTGTCACTGGGTTCCATTCTCCCATGATTGACTCACGTGTGCTCAAAAACATTCGTGACATCGATCAAGCAAATAAATTTCTTAAGCGAAATGTCCGGAAAATTTTTCACGAGCGGGTTCCCATCCGAGAACTCCCATTGCTTAAGTCAGATGGCTCCATCGAACAGCGTTTCTGGGTTGGACAAAAAGCATTTCAAACGCTTGAGCAGGCTCAGAGGGAAATTGAGTTAGCGAAATCAACCATTGAAACTGGCGGTGGCAATTTTGACCGGGCGCTTGAACTCGTCAGCGAATTTTTTTCAGAAGCGCCGGCGCCAACTGAAGAAGAAGTGCGGGAGAACTACTTGCGCGAAGAACAGCTTGCTTTAAAAATCCTTGATTCTCTTGACATAGGCGAAAAACCATTTGGAATTTTGACCGGCACACCGATGGGAGAACCTATTCTCTGGCAGGCGTTTGGGGAGACGTCATTTCGGTTCACAAATTTTAGTGTTCCGCGTTTTAATTCAGAGGTTGGATTTTGGACGAACCGGCTTGTATTTCGGGGTTTGAGGTTTATTGGAGAACAAACCATTGACCCTTACGTGGAGGTGACTGCCGCGCTTGAATCAAACGGAACGACTTTTGCGGACCATCTTGACCTAGTTGCCGGACTTGAATACAGGCCATTTGGTCGGGCCGCATTTTTCGACAATTTTCAATTGAATGGTTTTTATTTGCTTAAATTCATCCGCAATTACCGGTTATATGTTCAATACATGGAACGGCGAAATTTGGGTGATGAAATTACGGGTGGCCGGGACACTGACCTTTGGTTTGGAACCGATGTCTTTTATGAATGGGGTCTTGATTTGGATGAACCGTGGGTTGAGCATCGGCGCAAAGGAATTTCAGACTGGGCCAAAGACCTTGTGTGGGGAGAGTATTTCGGAAATTACCGCTTTGAGCGAAGTGATTTTTCTTCAATCGATTCATTTGATTCATGGGTGCTTAATTCTTCCGTCATTCTCGGAACAAAATGGCCGGAGTTTGATTTGCCGAGAAATCCCATTAACAATCAATTGACTTTGATGCCCTATTTAAAGTTTGAGCATGTCACAAACCGGAGTCGGGCTGGGATTTCATTCCAGAACCGGTATCTTTTTGCTGCTGGGGTGCGCTGGATGCCATTTCGGAGCTACCAATTTCAAAGCAATGAATGGCTTTATTTAACTAAAATTTTTGCTGAATATTCTGGAATCGGCGGCGCGCTTTACCCGGAAGGTTCTGAACCTAATGGTAATGAACCAATCAGGGATTGGATTATCGGAATCAAAACGTCGTACAAGCGATTTTAAAATGAATCATAAAAAAAATAGTTCACCCACTTTTTTCAAAGTTGTTTTCTTTTTATTTCTTGTTGCGCATTTTTTAACTCCATCTGCTTTTGCGGTAGTTGAAAAGGGACTTACCAATGTGCTTGCCAATCCAAGCTTCGAACAAGGTCTTGGGCCTGGAAATGTGAGCAGCGCTTTAGAAAATGGAACTGCGGTTGCAAATTGGTCGCGAAGCGCTTTGGGTGGATTCAGCACGGTTCTTTCAGATTCAGCAATTGATGGAGCGAGTGTTCTGCATTATGCGGACGCGCAAACAAGCGTGGCGGGTACTCCATCTATTTCACAAAATATTAGTGGAGCAAGAGAAGGAGATTTTGTTTCACTCAGTGGGTCTGTTCGGATTATAGCGGCTGATGGAAGTAATGATGTACGATTGCAAATTGAGTTTAGAGATGTCAATGGGAATTTAATTGGTGCAGCCATTAATACGGGAGACGGCTTATTTGCCACCACATTTCCATTTAGAACGCTTACTACCAGCGGGGCAGCACCAGCCGGTACTCGGTCAGTCACTTTTACTATTGAAGTGGTCGGTGCAGCTCCTGTTGGGACATCTGTTTTTGAATTTGATCAAGTAGTTGGTACTATTTCTAAGTTCCCGATTGCGTTTGATGCGTCAGCATCAAAACCCAAGGTAACGCGCGGGAGCGCCACTTTTATTTCTAGCCGCGTAAAAAATGTGTCAACGAGTTCATTTACCGGTCTTGAGCTGGTCGCAACAATCCCGGAAGGATTTACATTTATTGATTCCGCGTCAAGGTTGGACGGCTCACCGATTCAGTCGAGGCTTGGTTCCCGGATTTTTACGCTTGGCTCACTTAGCTCTGGAGGAAGTAAGGAGCTCGGATTTTTACTTGTCGCTTCAGGCGGTGTTCAAATTGGTAAAAAATATGAAGTGACATTTTTCGTGCGTGATTCAACTGGGGCTGTACAGTCGGGCACAAAGAGCGTGGTGCTGACGATTGCAGCCGATTCATTTTTTGACGAAGGAACAATTGTCGGGAAGGTGTTTGATGATCAAAATGAAAATGCGGTGCAGGACAAAGGAGAGTCTGGAATTTCTGGTGTAAAACTTGCAACCGAAGAAGGAATTGTGGTCGTGACAGACCGCTACGGCCGTTACCACATTCCGGCAATGAAGCCAGCAAGGCACATTGTGAAATTAGATGGTCACACACTGCCGCAGAATACGAAATTGATTACGGAAGGAACTCTCTTGATTGAAACAACACCTGGGATGTTGAACACCGCAAACTTTGCAGTTAAACTTCCCAAGTCACAAATTCCAGAGGCCTACCGAAATCAATTAAATGTAATGATAACGTCTGGCGTCGACATGACAAAGCCTGAACTTTCCATCGATTTAGCGCCTGAAATTCTTCGTATGGGAATTGGTGTTTTCGAAGTAGACCCGATGTTTCACATTAAAACCAATTACGCCGATTTAATTGCAGCTTGGCGCATCGAGATTCGCGGTGTTTCAGGTGAAGAAGTGTGGACGGGTTACGGGCTTGGGTCTCCACCAATTGAAGCACCTTGGAATGGCCGAACAGAGCTCAGAGAGCCGGTGTCTCAGGGCACTTATTCATACAGGCTTATTGTGCGGGATTCTCAAGGGAGGGAAGACTGGACTCAGCTGAAATACTTTCGCGTGATTAGTAAACTGGATGGACATGCTCCAGACAATCCCAAAATTGAAGTTCCCGCGACAGGCAATATGGTCATTGACCGTGATGGCAAGCGAAGTATTCCCATTGTGGCGAAACCAAAAGTATTTGTCCGAGGCACAACAGTTCCTTGGGACCAAATCAAGGTAAACGGTGAGCCTGTGCCGGTTAATTTGGATGGCTCTTTTGAAGCAGAGTACTATGCGCCGGCGGGCAAGCAGTCTGTTGTCGTGACGGCTCAAGACAAAGAAGGCAATGCGGTGTCTTACCAAGAAGAAGTGCAACTCAAGGAAAATTATTTTTTCATGGCTGCGCTCGGCGAAGAGGAACTCGGGCTTAATGCAACCAAAGGGAATCTGGAAGTGGTCGGCCGCAAAGACATTTTTGACCACGGATTTTATGAATCTGGCCGGCTCGCCTTTTATTTGAAAGGAAAAATTAAAGGGAAATTTCTCGTGACATCCCGCTATGACACAAGCGACCCAAGGAAAGCGCTTTTTACCAATCTCGACCCAGACCAGTATTACCCGGTTTATGGCGACGGTTCTGAAATTAGTTACGATGCCTATGACACCAAGCAGCGTTTTTATATTTTGGTTGAAAAGGACAAGTCATTCCTCAAGTGGGGCAGCTACAACACGAATTTCAGAGACACTGAACTCGCGACACATAACCGCACTTTTTCAGGCGGCAAGCTTTTCTATGAATCACTTGCGTCAACTCGTTACGGAGATCCCAAGCAGGGGTTTGTGGTTTACACGGCGGATGTAGACCAGCTTGCTGACCACAATGAATTCCTCGGAACAAATGGTTCACTTTTTTACCTCAGAAATAAAAATGTCATCGAGGGGAGTGAGAAAGTTCGCGTCGAGCTTCGGGACACGATTCAGGGAATCACAACACACAGTTGGGACCTCAAGTCTGGAGCCGATTATGAAATTGATTACAATCAAGGCCGCATTATTTTAAGCAAGCCGCTTTCAGCGGTGAGTTACAGCCCATCCATTATTTCAAATGATATTTTAAAAGGGAGCGAAACTTTTCTCATCGTTGATTACGAATTTAATTCGCAAGGATTTACTCAAGATGCCAATAACGGACTCCGCGGGTTTATGCAGCTTGGTGACCATATTCGCGTGGGCGGCACTGCAATTGAAGACAAGCTGCCCGAAGGAGATTATGATCTTCGGGGGGTTGACGTGACGGGAAAATTCGGACGCAACACCAAAGTGACGGCTGAATATGCACGGACACAGCGAAGCGATATTCATAATGCAGTTTCATTTGACGGTGGGATTACCTTTAGTGACATGAAGGCTGGAAATACGGTAATTAAAAAATCAAATCAACTTTTTGATGATGCCTATTTGGTAAAAGGCGAAACAAGATTCCGCACTGGCACAGAATTGTCTGGTTATGCACAGCGTATTAATCCAGGTTTCGCCAATGCAGACCTCATCGCACAAGCTGGAAAGCGGAAGGCTGGCCTTGAAATTCGCCAGAAAGTGGGTGAAGTGGCGACACTCAGTTACCGTTTTGACAAACAAAAAATGATTGACCCAACCAATTTGTCTGAAATTTTTTTGACAAGTCCCAGTGAAAGCTCAGTTCACAATGCCCGATTTGATGTGGATTATGATGGGTATGTCGTCGTTGGCGAATACCGAAATCAAAACGCGGGAGTTTTGCCGGTTGGGATGCGCGGGCTTGTGACGGCTCTTGATGACGTTCAATTTCAAAACGCATTTGCGCTTCAAACGGGCTACCGGGTGTCACCTGAATTAATGCCTTACCTGAAAGGTCAAGTGACGAGCCGCGGTCGTGGCGGTTCCAATCACCAGTTTGGAGGTGGACTTCAAGCTCTCGTGATGGATGGAAAGGGAACAGTTCGTTTTGAGGAACTTGCCGGAACAATTGGCGACTCTACCCTCCTTTCTTTTAATGTGAAGGCTGATTCCAAGACAGATGTTTACACTATTTTATCATCTGACCCAGCGTCGAGTGGGTCAGGCCGTATTTTAAATACAACACTCGGCAGCTCAAGCCAAGTCAATTCCAGAAGTCGTTTTTATAGTGAGCAGGAATACTCCACCTACCAAAGTGCTGAGCGAAAGGCAAATATTGTAGGTTATGACACGCAACTCTCAGACCGGTGGAGCTTGGATTCAAGTTTTGAGCGGAGTCAAATTCGCGACATTTCAGATGTGAATACGCACCGGAATTCAGGCGCTCTTGAGGTTAAATATTTAGACAAGGATTTTTTAAAAGTAACAAGTCGTTACGAGTTACGTGCGGATGATGGTTCTGAGGACAGGATTCACTGGTTTTTTAGGGACACGGTAGATGTAAAAATCAGCGAAGACTTAAAATTTTCGGGCCGCTTTAACCGCTCCGACACCAATCGTTTTGAAGATTATGCTTTTCGTACGGATGCGTCGACCACAGAACTCAATATGGGTTTTGCTTACCGGCCAGTGAAACACAACCGCTGGAATGCGCTCACCAAATACACGTGGCTTTCTGAAGTGGGAGCAAGAGGTCAGTTTGACACGCCCGATATTTTTGGGGTGGAAGTAGATGAGACCTCTCATATCTTTGGTTTTGAAGTCGGTTATGAAGTACTCCCGCCATTTCTGGGAGTGACGGAAAAAATGGCGTACCGAAGATCAGCTATTGATGTGACGGATGACACTTTTTACCTCAGCAATGTTTTTTGGGCAACGCGGTTTAATTTTCATGTGATTCGCAAATGGGATGTCATTTTAGAATACCGCATGCTTCGCAGCTTTGAGCTGCTTGATAATTTTGATCATGGAGCTTTGGTGGAAATTGACCGTGAGATTATGGATTATTTCCGGGTGGGAATGGGTTACAATTTCACTCGCTTTGATGATGACTTAAGAACCTTAAATGATTTTTCCCGTCATGGTTTTTTCACGCGTCTTAGTGGAAAGTTTTAAGAATTTCGGACAAATGAGGATTTTGATTTGAAACCACGCGCCTTCGCTTTTTACTTTTTGATTCTTTGTCTCACTACATTTACTGGTTGTATGTCGCTTCTTGAGTACAAACAGAACGCCCCGCTCCACGACCGTGTCTTGGCTTACGAACTTCCTTACGATTATGTCTATTTGAGAGCGCTTGAGGCGTTGAATACATTTCCTGAATGGGTGCTTGAAGAAACAGACAAAGAGCAGGGGTTGATTGTGCTCCGAAATACTGAATACGGCCACTTGTTTGACAAAGACAAGCAAGTGGCGAGGATTCGAGTTAAGCGGATTGAAAGAAAGAAAACAACAGTCCAGCTCGCAGTAGAATCTCAGAGAATTAAAGAAGGCGGTGATTTTCTAAATCGCATTGACGAGCTCGTCTTATTCCGGGTGAAGCCGGCTTCTGCCTCCACGGCACCGGAAAGTGAAAATCAAACTCAGACCTCACCCCCAGAAGCTTGAGAATTAGTCGACCTCTAGCCTCACTCTTTCCAAAGAAGTCCAGCTTAAAAAAGAAATAAACTTGCAAAAAGTGAAATCCGGCTCTATATTTTAAAGTTATGAAAAAAGTCGATTTTTTCAGCTTATTAGCAGTATTAATCCTGCCAGGCTTGCTTTTCGCAGAGTTGAATCAGACAAGTGACGGTACTCAGGCTGAGTCCGTTCTTCGTGAAAATATCAAGGCGCTTGCAAGTTTAGAATCGAGGCTTCAGACTATTCACGAAAGACACAAGCAGGTACTTGAAGGTGTTGATTTCTTACGCATCCGAAACCGAAAAAAAGGTGGCCGCAGGTTAAGCGGGGAAGATTTCACGCGATTTGAAAAGGTCGAGATTGTCAAACAAGACCCTGCAAGTCTCAAGAAACTGGACCAGATGATTGACCGCATGGCGCGAGAAGTAGAAAATCAGGACAAATCCCGCATTGAAACTTTTCTCCAATCAATCGATGATTTCCTTGCGAAGTTTAATGAATAGCAGAATTTATATTTCATCTTGATTTGACAGATGAAAAAAATCGCGTTCATTGGATTGCTTTTTTGGATGGGCTTTGGAGAGTTTTTTTTGGTTTCCGTAACGCAAGCTAAAACCGAAGTTTCTTTAACAGAACTCGCTCAGAAGGAAAAGCGGCAGATTCAAAATCTTTCCGAGCACGTTGACCAAACTTTAGCGGAGCAAGAAGAAGCGCTTAAGGCGATTGACAAAGCCAAGGCGTGGTTGCATTAATTAAATCTGAAATTAAAAATAAGGAAGAGAGGTAGTTGCATCTACTAAAACCAATGAATCAACGAAAACTAATTCACTGTTTGCTTATTTTCTCACTTCTTTTTGGGACCGTTTCTTGTGCAACGATGACTGGTCCCAAGGTAACCAAAGGTGAGCTTGAAGAAGCTCGCGGCGAATTTAATGCCCGTTTTTTTGAGGCATCGCAGACTTGGCTTCCACGGGTTTACCGAGTTGGTTACCACCTGCTTCATTCGTCTCCTCCTGAATATGGAGAGAGAAAACCGTCCTTTAATTTTATGGGTGTTGGTACCGGTGAACTGAAGAAACCCTCCCGAAAATATTATGAGATTCCAGATTCCATAAAAGGGGTGCTTGTACTTGGAATCTATCCCGGAAGTAAGGCTGAGAACTTGGACATCAAACAGGGTGACGTGGTGCTCACTGTGAATGAAAAGAAAGTGCACAGTCTCGGCTCCTATTTGTCGAGAATCCGAAAGGCAGAAAAAAATCAAGTGACGCTTGAATTATGGCGCAAAGGGAAAACGTTTAAGGTCGAAGTCCCAATTGAAAAGGTGTATTACAACGCAAATTTTTTTCTTGCACCTACGCCTGAGTTTGATGCGAATTCACTTTTTTCAAAAATCAATGTTGGAATTGGAGCAATTCGGTACAGCCAAAATGATGATGAGCTTGCATTCATCATGGGTCATGAGCTTGCGCATACCGCCCGAAAACATTCTCTGAAACAAATGGGTTCTGGAATGGGAACTGCGGTGGCCTATGGCGTACTTGCGGGTGTGGTGGATGTATTTACGGTTCCAGGTCTTGGTTCTCTTGTGACGCAGCCAATTCACGCAGCAACGGATGCTGCGATTTCTCGCGATTACGAACGGGAAGCTGATTATTTCGGGATGCTTCACGCATTTCATTCAGGGTTTAATGTTGAAAATGGAGGGAAGGTGATGGCTCGCCTGGGTTCGGACGCACCAGGCTTTGAAGTTTTTGCTCACACATTTGCCTCTCATCCTGATTTTTCAGAACGCGCACTCAGACTCGAAAAAGTAACGGACGAACTTAAAACAAAATACCCAAATCAATTTCCCCAAAAAGAGAGTCCGGATTGGGAAATTCATGTTCCAATTAAGAAAGGTGAAACACTTGAAACCGCGGTTGGCCGCCTCCTTGAAGAAAAGCAAAAGGAAAGTGAAAAAATGGCGAACGAAGAAAGCGCAAAACATTCAAGCATTCCAGAATCGTCTCAAGTGAAGGTTGCCGTGAGTAAATCTGGAATCAAAGAAAAAGAAAGCACAGTTTCTTCTGAAAGCAAACTTCCATCGAATTTGGAAACAAATCAAACGGTGCAATCTCTTAAAACCGACCTCAATTTAGGCACAGAACTTTCCAAAGAGCCGGTTAAAACAGAAGTTGAAGTACTTGGTCGGGACGAGCTCATCAAAAAACTTGGCATTCAAACAATGGGCCTCACGCGGAACACAGCAAGTTCTCCATTACCTGCTTCTGAAGAGGGAGCGGCTAATCGTTTCTCGATTCAAGACGGAAAAGCAATTTGGTTTTGCCGGTTTTCTAAAGGCGCGTTGTCAAACGGAGCATCTTTTCCGCATGAAGCGAAATTGACAGTGACGTGGTACGGTCCGCGAGGACAAATCCTTCGTGAGGATTCTTTTCTCGCTTTTCCTGGTACCTCAGATTTTTCAGAAAGCATATTTCGCTTTGATCAATTTCCAGAACTTGAATTGACAGGGGGAGCGCTCCACGTGAGGGTTGGTTCGAATGGCGTTTTGCTGGATGAACGCAGTTTTGAAATTTTAAGTGCCTGAGCAGACAGGCTGTTAAGACCAGTGAAACAAGTATGGCCAGGTCTGCCAATCTGGGTATGCGTCTTCCATCTGTAAATCGGGGACCCAGCACATAAAAATTTCTCTCCCACCCAATGTAGTTCGCGTTGTAGCGTTGGCAAATCCAATTCCAAATGCTTCCGGAATCGATTCCGTTTTATGTTCACCAATGGGTCGAAGTAAAATTTCTGTCCAGCCAAGCGCGATATTGGTCACGCCACGCACAATTCGGAGGGGAACGCGTGCGGGGTAAGGAATGCTGCTGTCGTCGGCAAAACCTGGATGCACAAATGTGATGGAAAATAGGAGTGTTAAAATCAAAGTTAGTCGTGTCTTCATCACAAGCTCATTGTAAGAAAAAAATGCTGAATTAACATCAAAAATTTTATTGATGCAATTCCCCGGGCACATCCCAGTTTTAGCAGTTCTTTTTTACTCACCCTCACCCTACCCTCTCCCTCTGCTTCGCCTCGCAGAATTAATCTGCGAGGCTTCGCGAGGGAGAGGGAGATAAATGTTTCCAATGCATTCTCCCCTCTCCCTTTTCTTAAAGGGAGAGGGACAGCGCTTGCTTTCATTAAATGATTTATGCGTAGCAAGCACAGTCCTCACCTTCAACTTATTTTTCACAGAGGGTGAGGACAGGGTGGGGGTTTGCCGCTGAATCGGAACTACTTTTTTTGGGATGCACCCTAATTCCTCCATTTCTTTTTTTTAGTCCCCCTCTATTTTTATGCTAAAATTCTGATTCTTTAACCTAAGAAAATCAGATGCTTGACGCAATTATTCTTAAGAATGTTCGAACTCACAATTTAAAAGGGATTGATGTTGCAATTCCACATCGCTCACTTACGGTCATTACGGGTGTGAGCGGTTCTGGGAAATCATCCCTTGCTTTTGACACGCTTTACGCCGAAGGCAGGCGCCGCTACGTTGAATCCCTTTCAGCTTATGCCCGGCAATTTTTGGAACGAATTGAAAAACCAAACATTGAATTTGTGTCAGGCATTCTTCCTGCAATTGCCATCGAGTCAAAGAACGTCATTTCAAATGCTCGCTCCACAGTTGGCACTCAGACGGAGCTTTATGATTACCTCAGACTTTTGTTTGCCAGAATCGGAACAACTTATTGCAAAGAATGTGGCGAGCCGGTCGCACTCGACACCGCAGAAAGCATTGCCCGCACAATCATTCAAGATTTTGGGACGAAAGAGATAATGATTGCCTTTCCTGTTTTATTTGGAGAAAAAAGTAAGAGGTGGGCAAAGGAATCGGTGGATGAACTCAGACGGCAAGGGTTTTCTCAATTTATTGTGTCTGAGAAGGAAGTTGATTTTGAAATGCTGCGCGGGCAAATTGAAACAGGAATTTCTCAGATTTTGGTAATTTTAGACCGCGTGCGCATTTCCGCCGAAAATGAGCGCCGCTTGGTCGATTCACTTGAAAGTGCATTCAAATTTGGAAATGGACAGCTTTCGGTGTTGTGTCGTTTGGGGGAAGATTTTGAGGAGCGTCATTTTTCAAACCGATTTCACTGCGCCAGCTGCAACTTGGATTACCGAAAACCAGACCCTAACATGTTCTCATTTAATAGTCCGCTTGGCGCCTGTCCGGCATGTCAGGGGTTTGGGCGGGTTGTAACGATTGACTGGAACTTGGTACTTCCTAATCCCAAACTTTCTCTTGAAGAAGGTGCAATTGAGCCTTGGACAAAACCAAGCTGCGGCTGGGAAAGGCGCCAGATGAAGAAATTTTGTCTCAAACGAAAAATTCCTTTAGACAAGCCATTCCACAAATTAAACAAGGAACACCGTCAGTGGATTTTGCACGGGGGCAAGGGAGACGATTATTTTAGCGTTCAGGATTTTTTTGATTACCTTGAGAAAAAAACATACAAAATGCACGTGCGGGTTTTTTTAAGCAAGTATCGAGGTTACATCCCTTGCGTCACTTGCAAGGAAAGTAGGCTTAAGAGCGAGGCGCTTCTTGTGCGCGTGAATGGAAAAAATATTTCTGAACTTTGTCAAATAACACTTGGAAAACTGAAAGAATTTTTTGATGCGCTCAATTTGAATCGTCATGATGAGGTAGTGGCAGCTCCGGTTTTGAGTGAAGTAAAAAACCGCCTTTCGTTTCTTGTGGAAGTGGGTCTTGGTTATTTGACACTCAGCCGCCTTTCACGCACGCTTTCAGGAGGCGAGTCTCAGCGGATTCGTCTTGCAGCGTCCCTTGGTTCACAGCTTGTAGACACGCTTTATGTTTTGGATGAGCCCAGCGTAGGGCTTCACGAACGGGACCATCTGCTTGTCATCCGTCTTCTTCAAAAATTAAAAAACCTTGGTAATACCGTTGTCGTAGTTGAGCATGACCGGGAGATGATTGAGTCGAGTGATTTGGTGATTGACATTGGCCCGCTTGGCGGTGAGCGAGGGGGCGAAATTGTATTCTCCGGTACATTTGAAGAGTTAATTCGCGCAAAAAATTCTCATACCGCCCGGTTTTTTAGAAATGAGCTTAAAATTGAGCGAACATTCAAAGTAAAAAATTTTGGAAAGAGAACAGGAAAATCAATTTCCATTCAAAATGCAAGCGAGCACAATCTGAAACATATTTCGGTTGAGATTCCACTTGAAGGTTTGACAGTTATTACCGGAGTGTCAGGTTCTGGGAAAAGCACACTCATGTATGACGTGCTGTATGCCAATTATTTGAAGTGGCGCGGACGCGCAGTTCAAGATGTGGGGCAAGTGGGAAGCATTGAAGGATTTGAAGCAGTCGAAGACATGCTTATGATTGACCAGTCACCAATTGGCCGGACTCCCCGTTCAAACCCAGTGACCTACATGAAGGCATTTGATGAGATTCGTAAAATTTACTCTGAGACGCGGGAAGCAAAACGAAATGGATTTACGCCCGGCCATTTCTCTTTTAATGGGGCACACGGACGGTGCGAAAAATGCGAGGGAGCCGGAATGCAAAAGATTGAAATGCACTTTCTTGCCGATATTTACATTATTTGTGAAACTTGCGGGGGAACCCGGTATCAATCACATGTCTTAGAGGTTCGGTACAAAGATAAAAACATTCACGAGGTTCTTTCAATGACAGTTGGGGAAGCACTTCATTTTTTTGAGGACCGGCCACGAGCTTGCGCCCCGCTTGCGATTTTAACAGAAGTGGGTCTTGGACATTTAAGACTCGGCCAGCCGGCAAGCACGCTTTCAGGAGGTGAGGCGCAGCGTCTCAAACTGGCTTCAGAGCTTGTTCACGGTGGTGATTCTTGGGTGACAAAACCACTTTTTTACCTTTTTGACGAGCCCACAACCGGACTTCATTACTATGATATTCAGTCGCTCATTCGAAGTTTTGAACGGCTGCTTGAACGTGGTCATGCGGTTTGTCTAATTGAGCATAATATGGAAGTAATCAAATGCGCGGACTATGTGATTGATTTAGGCCCAGAGGGAGGCGAGGCTGGTGGAGAGCTGCTTTACGCGGGGACGCTTCAAGGACTTCTTGAAATTGACCGCTCACAAACAGCCCAAGCTTTACAGCGGTACCGGAAGGAGCTTTGCTCCAGTGGGCGGTAATCGCAGACGTTACTTTTTATTTTATCTTCAAGTACTCTTAATTTCTTTCGGTTTTATTTTCACTCTGTCTGGAAAAGTGTCTGCTGTATATGAAGAGGACCCTGTTAAAGCTACGAAATCTGGAACTGTTGCAGTGACAAAAGAACTTCTTGCGCAGGATGGGCAGACCGGTCCTGCTTCACCCACAATGAAAGTTTATGACACTGCAAAGTTTCTAGTCAAAAAACCATATCAAGGAGTCCATGATGAAACGGAAGATGATTCCGCAAAAGCCTCAAAGCCCTGGTGGAAACGATGGTTTTTTTGGTTTCAGGATTGGGATTGATTCTTTTAAAGGACATCCGCGGGCTTCTTGACAGTGAATTACTTTGGCTGTATTCTTTAAACAAGTTGTAAGTTGTGGTGATTAAATCAGTTATGGTTTCATTTAAAATTACGTTACACATAGCAAACAAAAACAATGTTTAATCTATCTACGCTAAGTCATCTTAACTTTCCCAATTGGAGATAAGTCTATGAATAATCGCTACCGCAGGCTGAGAATGCACCTCTCAAATTACAAGGTACGGATTTTGGTCACGCTGTCTGTTATTATTATGATTTTGCTTGCCATTTGGGGGATGGCTTCGCTTGAAAGTTATTAC
>JAHFHD010000011.1:23190-30707 GCA_023247075.1 Candidatus Omnitrophota bacterium
TTCAAATGCTGATGATGACGGTGAACGCAGTCGTTTTTGTGTTCCTTTACATGTCTGTTTTTCGAGATGGTTTCTCTAAGATGGACAATAAAAGTGTAAAGGCAACGGACGTACAAGTCAGATTCTCGGATGTTATGGGAATCGATGAGGCAAAAGAGGAAGCATGGGAAGTGGTGGAGCTCATTAAGGATCATGCGCGGGTGCAAAAAATCGGCGGCAAAATTCTCCGTGGAATTTTAATGATAGGCCCTCCTGGATGCGGCAAAACCTATTTGGCTAAAGCAATTGCAACGGAAGCAGGGCTCCCTTTTCTTTCAATGTCAGCAAGTGAATTTGTTGAAATTTTTGTTGGAGTCGGAGCCTCTCGTGTCCGCAGACTCTTCAAACAGGCAGCATCGCTTGCTTACGGGTATGGCGGCTGCATTGTATTTATCGATGAATTGGATGCAATGGGCAGGAACCGCGTCTTCAATCAATTTGGCGGAGGTTCGGAAACAAACTCAACACTCAACCAACTGCTCGTTCAAATGGATGGTTTGGGAGGCAGGCAGGAAAATATTGTGGTGATTGGTGCCACAAATGCTGCGGAAGATACGCTTGACCCTGCTCTTCTCAGGCCTGGGCGGTTTGACCGAAAAGTGTACATCCTGAGGCCGGGTTTGGAAGGCCGTGAGAAACTTTTTGAGTATTATTTGAAGAAAGTTCAGCACGAAGCTTCTATTGATATTGGCCATCTGGCCCGCAAAGCTGTGGGCAAGTCGCCGGCTGACATTGAAAACATTATTAAAGAATCGGCACTCATTGCCACCCGAAAGGGAAAGGATGTAGTTTCCTACAAGGAAATTACAGAAGCAATTGAGCGAATTGAGCTGGGTGTTAAGAATAAAATTAAAATGCAGGAATCAGAGCGAATCATGACAGCCTACCACGAAGCTGGACATTTGCTTACCATTTATTTGCTGCATCCCACAGATGACGTATTCAAAGCTTCAATCATCCCAAGAAAATCCAGTCTGGGTGTCGTTCATCATCAACCACGTGAGGAATATTTTTCACAGGATCGTGAAAAACTGCTTGCAGACATTAAATGTGCGCTTGCGGGATTTGTTGCTGAGAAAATAAAAAAAGGTGTGACCACGTCAGGCGTTTCTGCTGATTTTTCAAATGCGATGCGCGTAGCGCATTTTATGGTGTGGAAACTCGGTATGGGTCCCTCAGGCTATGTGGGAGATTTTTCCGCAATTCCGGAAAAAGAACTTTCCGAAACCATCAAGACGAAGCTGAATGAAGATACAAACAAAATTCTTCAAGACTGCATTCGAGATGTGGAGCGGCTGCTCACCAAGGAGCGGGTGATTTTAGACCGCTTTGCGCATGAACTCGTTGTGCGTGAGGAGCTTGAGTTTGATGAGATTGAAGCCATTTTTGCTGAATATGGTCAAGCCAATCCGCGTGCTTTTTTGAAGCAAAATACCGAATCTCCAAATTCTTCTAAGGATAATTCAGAAGAGAAAAAATAAAGGCGGTTCGCCTTTGTTTGGAATCAATTTGAATCGAACCGAGTTGCGGACTCCGTCATGAAACAAATCCCACTTTTCCTTCTTGCCATGTTCACAGTACTTTTCCCATTTTTTTCCGGGTGTTCAGAAGTGACTTACCCTGAAGAAAAGATTGTGAGTTCCATCCAGGAGATTTGTGAACAGGAATACCACATCAAGAATGTGGAGGTGCTCATTAAAGGCCGCACAGTAGGCGTTTTTCTCCCGCTCGAAAAATTATTTGCAACGGATGTCCGTCATCTTGTGCTGAATGGAAAACTTGAAAATCTTGAATCACTCTTTGAACCCGAACAAAAAGCGATGGACCAGCTTGAAGACGTGCTGTTTGCGATTTCACGGGTTTTGCTTAGCACAGACAAACCAATTGATTTTTATGTGCTTAAGGCAGCAGATGTAAAAAGCACAGGCCTTCAACTCGTCCTTACTGGTTTTGTTGCCGATGTGCGTCGCGTCCGTTTGTGGGACATTGCGCGCTCTGAATATCGAAAACGGGTGATGCATGAACTCAAGTTAAATCGCACAGTTTTGTGGGAAGAACCGATTCGTAAACTATTTACTGATATTGAGAGTGGAAAACAAAATGATGAGTTAATCAGCGGCTTTTTCTTTCATCCCAGCCCAGAAACACTTTCCCAAATTTTCTATGATTTTTTGATGGGCTTGGGTAAAAAACAAAATATAAAATTTAATTCGGTTGAAATCAAAAGCCGCTCCTTTATGAATGCGCAGGCGCTTATTCATGTGAAGTTCAAAGAACAATTTAATCTGCGAAATGGTATTTTGGCCGATTCCATTCCTTATGCCTCAGGAACTGAATTTGAGTATTTGTTTGTCGTCCAACCTGGTGAAACATCTTTTCAAATTCTTCAGGTGATTCCGCTTATTGAATCTGACGGAATGGGGGGCATGAGAAAACTCCCATTTCCACGGGAATTTAGTCAATACCAGGATTTAAATTTATGGCTTGAGCGATTTGATCTTGAGGAAGTATTTCTCGGCGATTTTCTTGCTTATCAACTCAACCGCCGCATTCAGGCACTGCTCTCAGCAGATGAACGTGTCCGACTGACTGTTCAACAGGCGCGTCTCAATTTTCTTTTCGTGGGTGCTCCAAATGGAGATTTGCCTGCGTCAAATCATCCACATTTTAAGCTCGCGTTTAGTTTTCTAACCAAGTCGATGAAACGGTCTCCTCAGACCATTCATGAAGTTCTTGGTGATGAAGATGTTCGGTACATGCTTCGCTTGGTGCTGGAAGAGTTTCGTACGGTGACACAAGGGTACAGTTTTTCTGATTATGAATCACTTGAACTATTCTGGGAACAATTTAGCGGTTCTCAGTTTCTAGAAATTCCAAGAGCTGTGTTAGAAGCATTTTTCAAAAAAAAGATTTCGTTCGATCGTCTGCTTGGCTCTTCTTAGCTCAAAACGCTACGACTCTCATTTCCCGCCTTATTATTTGAGTAAAATTCTATTAAAAATCAAGACATGAGTGGCTTGATTAGGGATTGGCCTTATGCTATATTCCCAGCACTCTCACGTTTCGAGTGCTATTTTTAATGTAAAGGTTTTAAAACAAATGAGTTACGAAAATAACTTAAGCCAAAGACTAAGGAATCTTCTCGAGATTATGGTTTCAACTTACATCAAAACAGGCCGGCCGGTTGGGTCTGAAATGATTAGTCAATCTTTCCATGAGAACTTGTCCTCAGCTACAATTCGTAATGAAATGCACGTGCTTGAGGAAGCCGGTTTTATTGAGCAGCCGCATACTTCAGCAGGCCGGATTCCAACAGATTCTGGTTACCGCTATTACGTGGATTATTTAATGCCAGAGCGTCCCGTGGCACCGCATGTGACAACTATTGTGGCGCGGGAATACCGCTCGACTCATGACGGCATTGAAAGCCTTGTTGAGCGGACATCCAAAATACTTTCTGAATTGTCGATTCAAGCCGGGTTTATTACTTTTCCAGATTCCAGCTCGCTTGTATTGAGCCGGATTGAAATCGCTAAAATCGGAAAATCGCATCTTCTCGTTGTGTGGATGATGGGGAATGGCTTTGTTCACAACCGAACCATTGAAATCAAAGATGAAATTCCGGCAGATGACTTGAAGCGAATGTCTGAATTTTTAAATTCTGAGACGAAGAATTTGCCTTTAGGACAAATTCGCAGTCATTTAGCAGAACGGCTTTTTCGCGCGAGTGGTTCTTTATTGTACGCACTGATTACTCAGGTGCTTCTCATCGTCGACCTCACTTTCCCAGATCCAAAAGCGCGAAGAATTGCAATTGATGGGTCTCGCCACATTTTGGATCAGCCGGAGTTTCAAGACCCGGAAAAATCACGGAAATTTTTCCGTGCTTTAGAGCAGCGAGAAATCATGATGGACATGCTTGAAGAGGACAGTCAGAAACAGGGTGTTTGCGTGAGAATCGGAGTCGAAAATTCTTGCGTAGACGTTCAGGATTGCTCGTTTGTAACTTCCTGCTACCGCCTTAATGAACAGGTTGTGGGGAATTTGGGAGTCGTGGGCCCGAGGCGAATGGCTTACAGTCACATGGTGGGTTTGGTTGACCACATTGCGAGGCGTCTGAGTGAAACTTTGGAACAATGGTGAGACAGTGGAAGAAAAAAAAGAGAAGCCGCCCTTAAGCGAGCAAGAAAAAATAGAGCAGCCAGAGCGAATTGAATTACTCAAAACAGAGCATGACGATTTGCTTCGGAAGGCTGGTGAGCTGCTTGAGCTTCGTGACCGTTACCTCAGGTCAGCAGCAGACTTTGAGAATGCAAAAAAGCGCCTTCTCAAAGAGCGAGATGATTTGTTTAAGTATGTTTTGGAGAGCGTTGTTTTTGACTTATTGCCTGTTTTAGACAATATGGAGCGCGCGCTTCGTGGTCACGTGGGTGAGGTGCCTGAAAATGCAAAGCCGCTTTACAACGGTTTTATGCTCATTCACAAACAATTGACATCTGCTTTGGCTGAACACGGGCTTAAACGTTTGGAAGTTTTGGGCAAATCTTTTGATCCTCATCAACATGAGGCAGTTGATCATATTGTGAGTGACCAAGCAGAAGGTTTTATTCTTGAAGAAGTAGTTGCTGGGTACGAATTAAAAGGGCGGCTCATCCGCCCAGCAAAAGTAAAAATTGCTACAAAAAAAGAAGAAAACAAGGGAGCTAAGTAAACGATGCCAACCAGTGCAAAAAAACGTGATTACTATGAAGTTCTTGGTGTCTCGCGCACTGCGTCAGCTGATGAAATTAAAAAAGCGTACCGAAAACTTGCGCTGAAATATCATCCGGACCGAAACAAAGGGAATAAAGAAGATGAAGAGCACTTTAAAGAAGCTGCCGAGGCATATGCAATTTTGAGCGATTCTCAGAAGAGGTCGCAATACGATCAATTTGGCCATTCGCTCGGCGGCTCTGGATTTCAAGGTTTTCAAGGATCTGAGGATGCTTTTCGCGGCTTCGGTGATATTTTTGGTGATGTGTTTGAAGATTTTTTTGGCGGAAGAGGTTCGTCTCAAGGCGGCTCAAGGCGTGGGACTCGAGGCGCGGATTTGGAATACCCGATTCAAATTTCACTTGAAGATGCAGCGGCAGGCAAAGAAATGCAAATTGAATTTGAGCGGGCAGAAGTTTGTGATTTGTGTTCCGGAAGCGGTTCTGCTTCGGGAAGTCAGAAGACAGTGTGCCACGAGTGTGACGGTCACGGTGAACTGCGTGTTTCTCAGGGGTTTTTTACTTTTCGCAGAACCTGTCCAAAATGTCAGGGCGAAGGAGAAATAATTGGTAAGCCGTGCAAAACCTGTAAGGGCGGCGGCCGTATGAGGAAACAGCGGAAGCTGAATCTTAAAATTCCAGCCGGTATTACGGACGGCGCACAGCTTAAAGTTTCAGGCGAAGGAGAAGCCGGAGTTCGCGGGGGGCCGCGCGGCGACTTGTATGTTTTGATTCAACTTCGGGAACATCCTGTTTTTAAGCGAGTGGGCAATGATTTAACTTATGAACTGACGATTGGATTTCATGAAGCGGCACTTGGCGCAGAAGTTGAGGTTCCTACTTTAGACGGGCAGGTTCGATTAAAAATTCCCCAAGGCACCCAGCCAGGACGCATCTTTAGGCTCAAAGACAAGGGGATTAGAGATTTGAGAGGTTATGGTATTGGCGATCAACTGGTGCGAATTACGGTTGAGGTGCCGGAAAGATTGTCTCCACAAGAGAGAAAAGCGCTTGAAGAGTGGGGCAGGCTGCGTGACGCAGCCAAGAAAAAATGATTTTGAGGTGAATAGAGAATGCCAACGTACGAATATAAATGCACAAAATGTGCGCATCGGTTTGAAAAATTCCAGTCGATGACGGCAAAGCACATTCGTAAATGTCCTCAATGCAGCGGAACAGTCAAGCGCTTGATTGGTTCTGGCGCTGGAATTATTTTTAAAGGTTCTGGATTTTATCAAACGGATTACAGGTCTTCATCTTACCGTGAAAAGGCAACTCAGGAGACGAAGGGTAGTTCAAATGGTTCAGGTGAAAAAACCGAAAAGAAATCCACTTCTACTGAGTCGAGTCCAAGTAAAAGTTCAAAAACTCAGAACCCTTCTTCTGAAAAATCTTCTTCCCCAAGTCCAAATAAATCGAAAGCTTCCCCAAGTTCATGAAGCATTTTGATTACGTGACTCGTGTTAGGTACGGGGAAACGGATCAAATGGGAGTTGCCTATTACGCTCATTATTTTAATTGGTTTGAGGTGGCTCGCACTGAATTTTTTCGCTCACTTGGACTGGTTTATTCAGAATTTGAGCGAAAGGGAGTGCTTCTGCCGGTGGCAGAGGCGAATTGCCGTTACAATGCTCCTGCTACTTACGACGACCAGATTGTTGTCCGGACAATAGTGACTCAAGTCAAGCAGAGCTCAATTCGCTTTGAATACCAAGTGCTCAAGAATAACAGCCCTCGCCCAATCGCAACAGGCTACACCATTCATGTGTTTACGAATCGAGAACTCAAGCCGCTTCGAATTCCAGACGAGTTACGGTCTAAGATTGAAATCTCAGAATCTCTTTTTAAGATTGCTCATCTGATTCAGGAGAAAAAAAATAAATGCCAAAGGTGAAAATTTTAGGACCTGCCAGCTCAAATTCGGGGCGGGATTTTCCTAGAAAGTTTTTGGTCCCCCTCATATTTGTAGGAGCTTTTTCATTTCTCGCTATTCTTGGGATTATTTTTTACCGGCTTGGCTCACAAGTGCTAAAAGAAGAAAGCACTCTATTTAAAGTGGAGCGTTTCTCAGGTGAAGTAGAAGTTTACAAGGTGAGACAAAAATCATGGAGCCGCTTAACGCGTTCGGATGTTCAAAATATTCGACTTAATCGTCACGACCGTCTCAGAACGGCTCAGGGCGCAGATGTCGACTTGAAAGTAGAAGGTCTTTTAAATCTCAGACTCAAGCCGCTCTCCGAGCTTGAAATCAGGAAACCAGCAAAAGGTGAAGCGCTTAATTTAAATTTAATTCGTGGCGCCTCACTCGGTGTGACGAATGACGGTTTCTTGGGTCACGAGCTTGTCATCGAAACGAATGAAGTCATGATGAAAACGAAAGGTGCTTCTTTTTTAGTCGAGACTGTTCCTCTCCCCTCTCCTGTCCTTGGCGCTCTCGATGGTTCGATTGATGTTTTTCAAAAGGGCTCAAAGAAAGCAGTTCACGTGGATTCGCTTTATTCAGTAACACCTATTTCCCAAACAGATGGAAAATTGCTTCTTGAGCCAACTCGCGTGACCTACCAGGCCTGGCGCGCTTTAAATGAAGCGCGTGATTTGATTGTGGAAACTAAAGAGGAAGAGAAGAAGCAAATCGACCTTAGAACGCGCTCAGGAAACTTCTTTGATTATGTGTTTGACGAAGGAACTTTTTTTAAGCCTAACGCGGGTTACGCAGTCCGAAAATTT
>JAHFHD010000012.1:0-7956 GCA_023247075.1 Candidatus Omnitrophota bacterium
AACAATGGAAAGCGTCTCAGGACAAGCAGCTGAATACCCATCTACTTTTGCTCAGATGATGATGGCGCTTGATTTCTTAACAGGCCCCTCCACTGAAGTGGTGCTCGCTGGAGAACTTGAGGATGAAATTATGCACAAAATGATTCAGGAGATTAATTCACGGTTCCTTCCAAATCAAACCGTTCTTTTCCATCCTTCAAGCGGAATGGAAAGGGCTGAAATTGAAGCGCTCTCCCCATTTGTTAAAAAACAAATTGCTTTGGATGGCAAAGCCACTGCGTATGTCTGCCGGAATTATACGTGTGAGTCGCCGCTTACAGGTGTAGAACAGCTCAAAGAATTCTTCAGAAAAAAAGAAGAAAAATCGTAATTCTGCATCTTATTAGGTATAATTCTCCTTATGTCTAAAACCCTATTCGATAAAATATGGGACGCGCATGTCGTCAAAGTGCTTGAAGATGGTACGACGATTCTTTATGTCGACCGACATCTGATTCATGAAGTCACCAGCCCGCAAGCGTTTGAAGGGCTCAGGCTCACAAACCGAAAAGTTCACAGGCCAGAACTGACCTTCGCTACCATGGATCACAATGTACCGACGATTGATCGCTTGAACATTAAGGACCCGGTGTCAAAAGCACAAATTGACGCACTTTCAGAAAATTGCCGCGAATTTGGCATTCGACTCTTTGATTTAAAAAGTGAAAATCAGGGGATTGTGCACATCATCGGACCGGAACTTGGTATCACGCTTCCTGGGCTCACTATGGTTTGTGGGGATTCGCACACGTCAACACACGGAGCATTCGGCGCTTTTGCACTTGGAATTGGCACTTCAGAAGTGGAGCATGTGCTTGCAACTCAGTGTCTTCCTCAGAAACGTCCGAAAACATTCAAGGTTGAATTTACAGGCCATCCAAAATCTCATGTGACGGCTAAGGATTTTGTTCTCAAATTAATTGGATTGATTGGAACAGCCGGTGGCACAGGTTATGTACTCGAATATTGCGGAAGTGTAATTCGCTCACTTTCAATGGAAGGACGAATGACGGTTTGCAACATGAGCATTGAAGCGGGCGCGCGCGCAGGACTTGTGGCGCCTGATGAAATTACATTTGAATACATCAATCAAGAAGCGCGGCCATTTGCGCCAAAAGGGAAAAATTACGAGGAAGCGCTCCACTATTGGAAATCACTTCCTTCAGATGTGGGTGCCAAATATGACCGGGAACTTGTCATCGACACCGCTCAAATTGCCCCACAGGTGACTTGGGGCACAAGTCCTGGAATGGTGATGGATGTAACTGCTCGAATTCCTAGCCCGGATCAAGTGCCTGGTTACAGTCCGGTGGATGTGACGCACGCACTTGAATATATGGGACTTAAACCTGGCACACCCATCACGGACATTCAAGTGGACACTGTGTTTATTGGAAGCTGTACAAACGCAAGAATTGAAGACTTACGTATTGTGAGTCGTGTGCTGAAAGGTAAAAAAATTTCAAAACGCGTCAAAGTACTTATTGTTCCAGGGTCGCAACATGTGCGGGCTCAGGCGGAGCGCGAAGGGCTTGACCAGATTTTTAAGTCTGCTGGTTGCGAGTGGCGTGAATCTGGATGTAGCATGTGTCTTGGAATGAATCCAGATCAGTTGAAACCCGGCGAGCGATGCGCGTCTACTTCCAACCGGAATTTTGAAGGCCGCCAAGGAAAAGGTGGTCGAACCCATTTGGTCAGTCCTGAGATGGCTGCAGCCTGCGCCGTGACAGGTCACTTTGTGGACATTCGGGAGTGGGAGTTTTAATCAAATGTCATTCTGAAGGAGCCCCGCAAATTTATTCTGCGTGGCGAACTGACTTGTCCGCCATTAGTTTGGCGGAAGAATCTAGTGTTTGCTAGATTCTTTGCGGAGCTTGCCCTCGAGGCCGCCCAGATCCTTCACTTCGTTCAGGATGACATGCGCCGAAGGGCTCAGAATGACACCAATAAAAAAGGTACTAATGGAAAAATTTACGGTATATCGAGGAATTGTCGCGCCGCTTGACCGTGCTAATGTCGACACCGACCAAATCATCGCAAAGCAGTTTTTGAAGTCAATCAAACGAACAGGTTTTGGCGAACATCTTTTTTTTGATTGGCGGTATTTGTCAAATGGGAAACCAGACCCAGCATTTCCACTGAATGATCCTCGTCTCGCAAAAGCATCCATTCTGGTTGCTCGAAATAATTTTGGCTGCGGCTCTAGCCGCGAACATGCCGTTTGGGCGATTCAGCAATATGGTTTTCACGTGGTCATTGCGTCTTGGGAAATGAGAAATGGAGCAAAAGTTCCTGCCTTCGCCGATATTTTTAGGAACAACGCAATGAAAAATTCGCTTCTTGCCATTGAGCTTTCCAGTGAAGAAGTGGAGCAGATTTTTTCATTGGCTCGTGTGAAGCCTGGTCTTGAAGCTACGGTTGACCTTTTGCGTCAGACGGTGACATTTTACGCAAATCATGAAGTATCATTTCATTTTGAAGTTGATCCCGCCGAAAAAGTAAAACTGATTCAGGGACTTGATGACATCGGACTTACGCTCAAAGAGGAAGTAGCGATTCGGTCTTTTGAGGCAAAGCACAACGCGCAAAAGTATTATTAATGCAAAGTATCTGTCATCCTGAAACGCGCATTATTTTTGTTGTCATCCTGAGCCCTTCGGCGCATGTCATCCTGAACGAAGTGAAGGATCTGGGCGGCCTCGAGGGCAAGCTCCGCGAAGGATCTAATATTCTCCAGTCTCCTTTTTGAATACTAGATTCTTCGCCTTACGGGCTCAGAATGACAAGCGAAAGATTCGGAATGACAAACAAAAAGTTAGAATGGCAAAAGTAAAACACCTCAAAGATTACCAACCACCGGATTACTTAATTTCGAAAGTCATTCTCCATTTTGATCTTGATGAAACCAAAACACAGGTGCGTTCTGGACTTACCGTGTCGCGGCGCGACTCGTCCGCTTCAAGAGCGCCTGATTTGGTGTTGAATGGAGAGCAGCTTAAACTTTTAAGCGTCCGGTTGAATGGAAAGCCTCTTGATTCAAAAAACTACATTCTGACTGAAGAGACTCTTACAATCTCCAATCCACCAAATGAGTTCACACTTGAAATTGAAAACGAAATTAATCCATCTGAAAATCACGCGCTTGAGGGTTTGTATTTAAACAAAGACGTTTTCTGCACTCAAAATGAGCCTGAAGGGTTCCGAAAAATTACTTATTTTTTAGACCGGCCGGATGTGATGGCAAAATACCGCACGACGATTATGGCTGACCAAAAGAAATATCCGGTGCTTTTGTCAAATGGCAATCCAATCGAAAAGGGCAATCTTCCAAATGGCCGTCATTTTGTCACCTGGGGTGATCCATTTGCAAAACCCTCTTACTTGTTTGCGCTGGTTGCTGGAAATTTGGGAGTAGTTAAAGACCGTCACACGACTCACTCAGGCCGCATGATTGATTTGAGCATTTATGTGGACTTGGGCAATGAATCAAAATGCAGCTACGCGATGGAATGTCTGAAGCGTGCAATGGAGTGGGACGAAGAAACATTCGGCCTTGAGTGCGACCTTAATACATACATGATTGTGGCGGTGGATGCATTTAATATGGGTGCTATGGAAAATAAAGGGCTTAACATTTTTAATTCTCAATATATTTTAGCTGACCCAAAAACGGCGACAGACGCAAATTATGAGGCAATTGAAAGTGTGATTGGGCACGAGTACTTTCACAATTGGACAGGCAACCGAGTGACTTGCCGCGACTGGTTTCAAATTACGCTCAAAGAAGGGCTGACTATTTTCCGTGACCAGGAGTTTTCAGCCGACATGAATTCGCGCCCCGTTAAGCGCATCACAGACGTCAGGCTTCTCAGAGACCATCAATTTGTTGAAGACGCAAGTCCAAATGCTCATCCAATTCGTCCCGAGTCATATTTGGAAATTAATAATTTTTACACGGTGACAGTTTACGAAAAAGGCTCAGAAGTGATTCGGATGATTGAGACGTTGATTGGCAAAGAAATCTTTCAACGTGGAATCACCAAGTATTTTGAGTTGTTTGATGGAAAAGCTGTGACAACGGATGATTTTGTTTGTGCAATGGAACTTGCCTCAGGCCGCGACCTCACGCAATTTAAAAGTTGGTACAGTCAGGCTGGCACACCGATTTGTCAAATTTCAATGGATTATGACCAAGCAAAGAAAAAAGTTACGCTGACGGTTAGGCAAAAACCACCTAAGTTAGCGACAAACATTCAGTCTCAACTGTCATTGCGAGGACTGGCTGCGCAGCAGCCGGGACGAAGCAATCTAGAATCTGAGATTGCTTCCGCCAGACTACTGGCGGACAAGTCGGGCGCTTCGCTTCCTCGCAATGACGAGATGCTTTTTTATTTTCCACTTTCAGTTGGTTTTCTCGATGCGAGCGGAAAAGAAATTTTAAAAACTCAGGTGCTGGCCATTTCAAAGTCAGAGGAAACGTTTGAGTTTTCGGGAATTCAGGCAAAACCAATTCCGTCGCTTCTCAGAAATTTCTCCGCACCTGTTCAACTTGAATATGACTATTCAACGGATGAGCTCCTACTTTTATTTTGCCATGACACGGATGCTTTTAATCGGTATGAAGCGGGACAAAAAATTTTAACAAGCGCGCTTGAGCAATTAATTTCAGCTCATCAAAAAGGAGAGTCTCTTCAAGCTGACAAAAAGGCGGTCGAAGCATTCGGTCTTCTTTTGGCTGATGAAGCGATTGATTTAACTTTTAAGACAGAATGTCTTGTGCTGCCGAGTCTTGTGGCGCTTACTGAACGAATGGAAGTTTGTGATTTTGAAGCGGCGTTTAAAGCTCGTGAATTTTTGAAGCGCGAAATTGCGAACAAACATGAATCACTCTTTAAGGCGCTTTACCACAAGCATCATGACCCAGGAGTTTACCGGATGGATTCAGTTTCCATCGGAAAGCGCACGATTAAAAATTTAGCGCTTGGTTACCTTTTGATGCTTGGTAAAGATGAGTATCTTGCAGCAGCCATAAAGCAGTTTGAGCAGGCAAACAATATGACGGACGAAATTTGTGCGTTAAGTTTGCTGTGTGACCAG
This sequence comes from Candidatus Omnitrophota bacterium, assembly GCA_023247075.1. GTDB lineage: Bacteria > Omnitrophota > Omnitrophia > Omnitrophales > Danuiimicrobiaceae > JAHFHD01. The sequence continues at coordinate 5,137 of JAHFHD010000012.1, forward strand.
CCAGAGCAAGCGCGTGCACAAGCACTTCAAGTTTTTTGTGACCGCTGGTCAAATAATCCGCTTGTCATGAACAAGTGGTTTGCCGTTCAGGCCGCTTCCAAACTTCCAAATGTCTTAGAAGAGGTGAAGAAGCTCGAACAACATTCTTCTTACGATTCAAAAAATCCAAATAAAATTCGTGCTCTCATTGGCGCATTTACAAGCAACCTCATCCGCTTTCATAACTGCTCAGGTGAGGGGTACCGATTTGTTGCAGACAAAATATTGGAAGTTGATACATTCAATTCCATTGTGGCTTCGCGCCTTGCTGACGCATTCAAGAAATTTCGAAAATTGGACGAAGCACGCAAAACAATCATGACAAAAGAGCTTGAACGAATTCTAAGCCAAAAGAATTTGTCCCGCGGGGTATTTGAGCTTGTGTCAAAGCTTCTTGGTCGGTAAAAGGGGACGTCAAATGATTAAAGAAAAAAATGGAAGATGCTGGTTATTCGTCTTTTTATTTTTTGTGATGACAAATCAAGTTTTTATTTTCGCTGAAGAAGAGAAAAAAAGTAGTGAGCCAAACCAGCCTGAGATGCACACATTTCAGGCAGGAAGCGAAGAAAATCAAAATTTAACCGAAGATGAAAAGAAACTGAAGGAAAAAACTGAAGAAATAGAACGAATTAGAAAGGCGACACAAATCACTGAACAAACTGAACGCATTAGAAAATTAAACCAGTTGCCGAAGAATCGCCCGGTTGCAGTGCGGGCTGTGAAACGCTCAGCTCGGGTAAGACTTGCCCCTGTTCGCAAGACTGAAACCGTAAAGCAAAGTCAAACGCAGATTGTTTCTTAATGAACTCGAGTTTGGCGCTTTTCTTTTCCCCTCGCCCCCTTTCCGCCAGAGGACGGATTCGCCTTTGGCGAAGGGGGAGAGGGGGTTAATTTTAAAAAAGTACCAAACTCGAATTGATGAATGAGCATTCAAAATGACAAAGTTTTACAGAACTAGATGAAACTTTATTGCTGCGATTTAAATATTCCGGAGGAAAAATGAAACAACCCATTGGACTCAAACTTGGTTACCGAACACCATTCGTTAAGATGGATGGACCATTTCAAAAATTAAATACCGTTGATTTGTCTACTCGACTTGTGGATGAAATGCTCCGGAAAATTGATTTTGATGAGAAGCACATCGGCCATGCTGTGTGGGGCATGGTGGTTCCAGACCCCAATATTTATTCGATTGCGCGTGAAGTGGTTTTGGGCACAGACCTCAGTAATTCAGTTGAAGCGTATAGCGTGAGCCGGGCATGTGCGACGTCGCTTCAAGCGACCACAAGCGCTGCGCTTTATTACCAGGCATTTCCGGAGGAGCGTTCCGTGACGCTTGCAGGAGGAGTAGAATCATTTTCCGCTGCGCGTCCTATTCTTACCAAGCAAGCAGCGAAATATTTTAAGTCGCTTGCGCTTAAAGGTTCTTTCTTTGAAAAATTGAGTCGCACACTCAGCATTCCCTTCGCCAAACTATTGCCTGTTGCACCTTCCGCCAAAGAGTATTCGACTGGACTTACGATGGGGGAGCATTGTGAACTTATGGTGCGAGAGTTTAAGGTTGCACGCGCAAGGCAGGATGCATTTGCGCTCAGGAGTCATCAAAACGCGGCGCGTGCCAGAGAATTTATCTCCCCTTTGCTCATCCCCATTGAAGGTGTAAATCGTGACACAATTATTCGCGACAACACATCTCTTGAACAACTCTCAAAATTAAAGCCTGCGTTTGACTCAGACCAAGGAACAATTACGGCTGGCAACGCTTCGCCATTTACGGATGGAGCGAGTGCGATTTACGTTGTCGGTCCAGCACTTGAAGCTGAGGTAAAGCCGGACGCTCGGCTCATTGACTTTGAATATGTAGGGGTAGATCCCGCAAGTGGACTTTTAATGGGGCCGGCTTTGGCGATGCTTCGAGTTTTGAAGCGCCATCAACTCAAGTGGAAAGATTTGGACTACCTTGAAATTCATGAAGCATTTGCAGGGCAAGTTCTTTCTAATGTGGATGCGGTCAATAGTTTGGATTACAGGAAAAATAAATATGGCATTGAGTACGACCCTGGAGTTCTTGATGAGGCAACCATTAATCCTTGGGGTTCCTCTATTTCCTACGGACATCCATTTGGGGCGACGGGCGCTCGAATGTTGCTTCACGCCATTACATACCTCAAAAAGTACAACAAAAAAAGAGCAATGGTAACTGCCTGTACAGCCGGTGCGCTTGCTGGAGCATGCCTTGTGGAGCGCAGTTAAATTAATTTCGTGTCATGCTGAGCAAAGCGAAGCATCTAGCAAACGCTAGATCCTTCGCCCTGCGGGCTCAGGATGACATAGCGGCAATGCCATTTTACAGGCAAGCGTAGCATGAGTTTTACAAAGCTAACGAATGTGTTTGACCTATGTCTGATTTCAAAGAGATTTTTAAGAAATTCAAAGTCTACGCCAATGGATTAAAAATCATCCATGTCGCGTCCTGTGATGCGCAAGGCAAGCCCAACTCTGCCCCTAAGATGCTTGTAGATGTTCATGACCCTGACCTGGTTTATTTTATTGATTACCAGCACACCATGACATTTACCAATTTGAAAGCGCGTGGGCAGATTTCACTTTCATTTATGGATGACGTGGGATTTGTGGGCTACCGCTTTACCGGCGCTTGTTGCGCCAGTACTAATCGCGACGGACTTGATGTCCGACTGCGATTATGTGCCGGCGCTTGTTGCGCCAGTACTAATCGCGACGGACTTGATGTCCGACTGCGATTATGTGCCGGCGCTT
>JAHFHD010000012.1:7966-30457 GCA_023247075.1 Candidatus Omnitrophota bacterium
TGTTGCGCCAGTACTAATCGCGACGGACTTGATGTCCGACTGCGATTATGTGCCGGCGCTTGTTGCGCCAGTACTAATCGCGACGGACTTGATGTCCGACTGCGATTATGTGCCGGCGCTTGTTGCGCCAGTACTAATCGCGACGGACTTGATGTCCGACTGCGATTATGTGCCGGCGCTTCTGAAATTATTTCATCAGGCGCGGAATATGAAAAGGCAAAAAAAGTTTGGGAAAAGCGGCTGATTGGTTATGAAGCTTCCAGGATTATTGCCCGCGTGCGTGGAAATTATTCTGCTCGCCAAGCAGAGGGGGCAATGCCGGATGATTTTGTCCTAATTAAAGTCGTAACGCTAGAAGCATCTGTCGTTAAACCCGACCGGGTTTTAAGATCAATCAAACAAAGCGCCTAAGACCTAAACCTTAAATTAATGAAATCACATACAGAACATCTTTGGTTTGAAACAAAGAAGCGCAGGGAATATCTCAACATCACACCTCAAGTTGAAGAGGCGCTTCGCAAAAGCGGAATCAAAGAAGGTTTGTGTTTGGTAAATGCGATGCACATTACGGCAAGTGTTTACATTAATGATGATGAATCCGGCTTGATTCAGGATTTTGACGATTTCTTGGAATCCATTGCACCTTTCAATGTAGAAAAGTACCGGCATCACAAAACCGGTGAAGACAATGGTGACGCGCATCTAAAGCGACAGCTATTTGGCCGGGAAGTTGTCATTGCTGTGACTAAGGGCAAGCTTGATTTTGGTCCTTGGGAACAAATTTTTTACGCCGAATTTGACGGCAAGCGTAAAAAGCGCGTGCTTGTCAAAATCGTCGGCGAATAACTTCTCAGAAGTCATTTCCTAAAATTCCTCGAATACCTCTGTAATTTCCTCTATTTTAAGGTGTAAAAGAGCAAAATCCCTGTGTCTCTTTAGCTTTATGAAGTCACTGTCTCGTTTCTTTATTTTGTCATTCTGAAGGAGCCCCGCAAATTCATTCTGCGGGGCGAACTGAAGAATCCAGCAATCGCGAGATCCTTCGCTCTGCTCAGGATGACAACCAATGGAAACTTTAGAGAGCTGAACAGTTACAAATCCCTATTTGATCTTACTTTTTGATTATGCTACACTTTAAAACTTACTTCTTTAATTAATTTAAAAAGTACTATTAGTGTCTTCACTTATCATAGAGGAGGTCTGTAAATAGACATCATTGCAGTTTAACTTCACATGTTAAAAGCAAAACCAATTCCTAATCAAATTACTGCAATCCTAACCATTCTTTCCATCAGTTTTACAAGCATCCCTCAGGCTCAGGCAGTTTCAGCGATTGATTCAAAAAGCGCGTCACGAGTCTCAAGAGACGTGATGGCGCTTCAAATTCCAAAGCATCTTGGCGTTGTCAGCGAGCGCCATTCAAAAAGTGAGAACTTTGTCGTCCTAGTTGAAGACGCACATTCTATTCCAAACGCTCAAGTTCAAATCAAGGGATTAATTGAATATTTGACTCAAAAATATGGCATCCGGCTTGTTGTAACGGAAGGTGCATTTGGCCGACTGGATTCGACGTTTCTCAAAAGTTTTCCAGACCAAAAGAAACTGAATCAGGTTCTTGATGAGTATGCAAAGGTTGGAGAATTAACAGGTGTGAATCATGCTGCCATTTTGGACCAGACCAACACCCGCTTTCTTGGAATTGAAGACCACACACTTTATGAAGAAGGCATTCGTCTTTACCTTGAGGTCTTGGCGCAGAAGGAAAAATTACTCAAATTTCTGGATGTGAAAAAAGAAAAACTGAAAATAAAGAAACAAAAAACTTATTCTGAGAAACTTTTTCGTTTTGATTGCGCTGCCCAATCTTTTGATGACCATAAGCTTCCTTTAATTGATTTTCTTCAATTTCTCGCTTCCATCAAGCCACCAAAACCGGAATCGGTTTTGACTCATTTGCTTGACCAGAAAGAAACCCAAAAAAATAATCCAAAGCCTGAGCTTTCAGCAGCTTCTTTTATTTTGGAGCTTAATGCATACATCAAGTCTGTAAAAGCATCTCTGATTGTGACGCAAAAAGAGCGCAGGCTTAATTGGGAGACGGAGAAATTAAAATTACTCACCCGGCTGGCTAAACTCGAGCTTACTTATGGTGATTGGCAAAGAATAAAGCATAAAAAAATCAATTCTCATTTTCAAACTCATTTTAATTTCTACCAAAATACAGAGCTTCGAGATCAAGCTTTTTTGAAGAGACTGAAAGCGCAGATCAAGTGCTCGCCTACCATTTTTGTTTCCGGAGGTTTTCACACCAAAAGCCTCACCAAACAATTAAAGCAGCTGGGTATTTCTTACCTTCTTGTCCGCCCTCAAATTAATGCGCTTCCTCTTGAAAGCTTGTACCAAAAACAGATGCAAGGAGAAGTGTCCTGGAAAGAGTATTACCGAATAAAGAATGGAAACATCAATGTTTACGAAGCATTTGTAAGAGCGGTGAGGGACAGGTTGGTTGTAGGGGTGGGTTCTCAACCCACCCGAAATGGAACGTTGCAATCGATTCCGAGGACAGGTTTAGAACCTGCCCCTACATTAAAATCCTGGCGCGACCAAATTATTCTTGAACTTGCCGCTCACGGAGGTATTTCAAAATCCGCGCGCTACACACGTTTTCTGGATGAGTTAAATCAACCAGAACATTTGCCTGAACCACTTTGGATTCAAAGAGTGAATCAGTTTATCGAAGGGTTGAAGACGCTCGAGGTGCGTCACGAGCTTTCAGAGCTGCATATTTTAAAACTGCTTCAACCTTCAAACATTTTACCGGTGTCACTTGGACTTATTCAAAGCGATGGTTTTGTTTCTGCAGACCTGATTCAGCCAACGCGCGCGACTTCAACTCAGAGAATTTCGGGCGGTCACAATTCCAGTATTCATTCTGAACTTAGAGCGAGTAATCAGAAGAGCGGTAAACCAAAACAAACAGAGCGGACAATAAAAATTCAGACGAAAGAGAAAAAAATGCAAAACCATGGTTCGATGAGACGTTTCTGGTCTCAGAAAAAATGGTATTTAATTGCTGCTGGTTTAATTGCGGTGGCATCGGTCATCTTCTGGATGAATCCAAAAAAGACGGAAATAACGGTTGAGGGACTCCGGAAAGAAGCTAATGCAATTCGCAATCAATCTTTTTCACGTCTCACATTTACGGGTGATTCTCCTGAGGTATTGGATGGTCCATGGCACGGGGTTAGGCGGGTGATGGTTTCAGGGGTACATTCATCGCCAAAAACGGCGGATGCTCTACTTCGATTTGTGCCTGAAATTCTGGAACATCCAAATGACTGGTTATTCTTCATTGAACCATTAAATAGGCCAGATGATTCCTCTTCCCCTCATCCGGAAGAACACATTGCTGTCCGCCTTGCTCACGCAAAACAAATTCCCTTGATGGATCCAATTCCAGATCCGTGGGACCAGGAAGTTACCAATCGGCTTCAGAAAAAAATAGATGGGGACAGTACAGAGTTTGGGATTGCTTATGTGTACCGAAATATTTCAAGTTTACTTCCTCTTGCAATGAATAGAGCAACGCTGCCTGAAGTATTAGAGAAAATTGATGAAGCGGTAAATCTTGAAATAAAGGAGCGAGGACTTGACAAAGCTAGTTTCATTAGAGCGCTTGCAATAAAGTCCGCTCAAATTTTTCAGAACTCTCTTGAGTTAGATCGCTTTGGGGAGAGAGCTTTTGAAATTAGTAGAGAGACGATCCGAACGGTTAATGAGGTTGGTTCGGAAAGAATTGATACCCAGTTGGAGAAAACCACTAAAAAAAATATTTTATTTTTGTCAGGAGGCCTTCATAGTCAGGTTGTCGGTGGAGAATCTCTAGATTCACAGTTAGGTTCTTACAACTATGGTCCTGGTCAGCAAAAAGATTTTAATGCGAAAGCGCTGCTGTTCATAAGTTGGTATCAAAGCCATCCGGAATATGCGCAGTTAACGAAATTGCGCCAAGAACTCAGAAACATTCAACTGAATAGTGAAACCGGGGGATCTTCCAGATTTCATGAGGAGTCAAGAGATTTTAAAATCATTTGGGAGGGAGGAGTTCATACTCGTCCTTCGGTTAGCTTATTTATGCTTAGTGAATTGGCAAAGCAAGTAAACGGTGTTTCAGTCAAGATTAATGAAACACAATTTTACTCACACGTTGGCATATTCTGGCTACATATTGAACATGGAGACACAATCACAGTTACAGTTGCAGGGCATGGAGACACCCCTCAAACAATTTTGGATTTATTTCAAAAGTTAATCAGCGACCCCTACTATGATGAAACCCCGTTTTCACCGAAAATGGAAGTACAAAGTCGGTATCAAGAATACAAAGCTGTTATTGATGCGCTCAAAGAAAAATGGAATAGGCTTGAACTTAGACATTCAAATTCTGAATTATCTAAAGCACGGCTGCAAAATTTACGCATTGCTGTGACCGGTGCCGCTGGACATATTGGCTCTGTCTTGTTAGATGCTCTACAGCCTCAGGCGAAAGTTCTTACGTCTGTATTTCGTAGTGAAAATGAACACAAACCCTTCGCGCAAACTTTTGCCCATTTTTTTAATACCGCTAAGCCTGTGATTTCAAATCTTCCAAATGCGGCAGTTCAAAAACACGATGAACTTTTAGCGCTCGACAGCAAAGATATTAAAGCGCTCATTGATTTGTTGAGCACGCTCCAACATAAAGGCTTGAAGTACGCAAAGAATATGATTCCCCAGAAATCTGGGCCGCGCGGTAATGAAAACGCTTCCAAAAGGAGAGCCGAGCTTCGCTCAGAAAGAACATTTGAGTATTTTTGGAATAAATTGATAGAGAATCAGAAATGGCGAAGCATTCGGGTTAGTGGAAAGCGGTGGGATTTTTTAATTCAATTGACTGGCGGCTCACCGGATTGGCATTGGCCACATTATGAGTACTATTTTCTCATAGCTTCTACCGATCAAGTAGGCCATCTTGAAACTCCTGATCTAACCGGTGGTATTGCCACTAGCTCTTTTACCTTGTACCTCCCGGCGCCTGGATCGGAATGGGAGAAGCCCGCCAAAATGGATTTTGTGATTAAACCAGAGTTTGAACCAATAGCAAAACAAGCTGACCTTAAGCGGTTTGCCATTATTTTGTGGCTGTATCTAGCCAAAAAGAAAGAGATAAATCATCTCCTGATTGAAATTCCTGAAAACGCTGACGAGCTTGATATGCTGAAGTCCATTGGGTTTAGAGAGCCTTATTCAGGTGAAATTGCTGAAAAGGGTCATTTCCTAATTTTTAATCTTGACTTAGATAAAGTTCCAAATTTACCTATTACTTTTACCAGAGCATGGAATCCTCGACATGATCGATTTGAAATGCAAAATGAATCTTCTGAAGTACAAGACGAATCTGACGAACGCGAAGCTCAAGAAGTGATTAAGCGATTTTTTTCTTTGGCTGCGCTGATTCACTTTCAATCTTTAATCAACACCGTTTTACTCAATCTAAATTATCTCGAACGCGCCGTTTCTCATCTGCCGGATCAAGCCGCTAATTTTACCGATCGTGATAAAGGCCGGCAGATCATACGGATTATTCAATTAGCGATTCAAGCAATTACTTCATATGGAACTCATTTTTCACTCGAGCATAATACGTTTGAACGCGCAGAAAATGCGATGAATAGTTTAGAACCCCTGCTAGCGAGTACAGCACTTAAACCGTTTGTTGACACAGTTAAGGCTTCGTTGAGTGAAATTGCGCGCGTTGCTTATACGCGGGTTCCAAGCAATGACCGCGCGGCTGAGAACTTTATGTACTGGCTGCCGAATAACGAGTTCTATAAACCTGCGCCAGTTGTTTTTCAAACAAATAAGAATGATTTTCAACATGTCCACACCAGTGATCACGTGAAAGTCTTTGTTGCGTCTGTACCGGTTCAAGAGGAAGAGTTTGCTCCAATTTTAGATAACGATTCATTCATGGCTCAGAAGGAATTCGTCACTAATTTTGAATCAAGCGGCGCTTTGAAAGCTATTCTTTTTGATCGTTCGTCTGACAACAAAAATAGCGCAGCTTTGGATTTACTTTCGCGCGGCAAGGGGCCCTTAGAACTCGTTTTGGTTCAGTTTCCAGATCAACCAGAAAATCAATTGGTGCTCATCGGCATGCGGCGCAAGGGAGCAGTTCCAATTCAGCTTCTATTTCCGTCGAGGTCACCGTTTGTTCAATCTCTTTTTGTCGAAGCGCTTTGGAAGGGTGTAAGTCCAGAAGAAACTCAAGGCACAATTCCGAGCGTGTATGTCGCCAATCGCTATATTTTACCAATGGAAATTAAATTGGAGGGAGAGTCCATTTCGTTAAGTGGAGAAGGACCGCTCGGTAGTTTGCGCGGACTGGAAAGCGTTCAAAACCAAGTGAAACAGATTGTTAGCCAGGAGTTTCCAATTGATCGGCTTACTTTATACGGATTATCCAATTATCTTCCAATCCTATCGAGTTCTTTCATGGTAGGTTCAATTATTCCAGATGCATTTAGAGCGGCAGTTCGTTTGTTGACGCGGGCAAATGAGGAAATTTTAGAGGGAGCTTTGACTAGCAAGGTAAAAAACGATGTTGAATTAGTGAGGCTCATTAGTTTTCTGGATCAGTCACTTAAAACTCTTAACTACTTTGCTGGGAAGTTGAGTGAATTGGATAGAGAGGCTCAGCAGACCCTGTTCGCTTTTTATTCTTTCGTCGTCGCTTCTTGTGGGATTATTGTGACAGAGCTTTTAGGAAGGCCATCGACCGCTCCATATTTGTCGATTTGCTATCACATATCAAGAATGGCCGAGAACTTTATTAAAACAGGGATCGTTTTGCGTGACACAAACCCAGCTAACTTAATCCATGTGTTCACACTATTCCAAACACTTTTGAACGCAATGATGCGCGAGAATCGGTTTCCTGAATTCCACCCAGTTTTAGAAAGAGTAAGCCGTCAGTTGGAAGAGGAAGTGAAAAGGCGCGTTTTACAAGTACCATGGGGCTTGATGCTGGGCGGTCAAACAATTGCTGATCCTCAACACCAATTAGGGTCAGGAGAGAATATAGATCAGGTAGATCAGGTGTCAGGCGCCGATTCAGGGAACAGGCACGAGCTCAGAAGTGGCAGCCGCACTGAAATGCGCAGGGCTCGGAGTTCAGAGAAGCGAGGAGATAGCTCCACTCGAGCGAACTCCGAAAGAATGAAAGCTGATCGAGAATCTCGTGTTCCAAAAAAAATCCGCCTAGTAGCTAGCCGCCGCTTATTAAATAGATGTCTTATGCTGCTGGCTGGTGTTGGATTACTTTTTGGCGGGACCATTTTAATTTTAAGATACTTGAGAACTCACAAGAGTGTAAAAACAGAAACACCTGGGAAAAATATTCTTAAGTCGGCAGAGATAGCTGCGCAATTTTCCTCTTTCGAGGTTCACGGGGTTTTTGGAGCGCATGGTAGTTATAAGCACGCTCAAAAACAGATTGCCGCGCTCAAAGAAGCGGCTAAAAACGAGAGCCGCGTTGATGCGCCTGTGCAGAAGGAAGATATGCTTGTTCCGATTTTTTCACAAACCAGGCAGGCTGTCCTTCGCCCAATTACCAATCGAATCTTGATTCTCGAATATGCTGCGTCTCCTTCAGATTTAATTAAGCATTTGCGTGACACTTATCAAATTCCAATTTTTGCTTGGAATGATTTAAAAAGGATGGTACAGGATGAAAATCAAAAAAGGGTTCTCGAGCGATATTACGTTTCCTATCTAGAGCGCATGGAACAGACCATGAATACTGAGGATTTTCGTAAACTGGTTCTCAGCTTTTCGCATTCAGACTTAACGCATAAGTTGCATGGGTATCAAAGATCGCTGCACCGTTATGCAGTAGAGACAAATTCGCTGATCGTTCTTGAGAAAATTCCTTTTGATGTGTGGCTCAAAGTTATGTTATTTGACGAGATCAAAAAAGTTGAAGGGTCAGCGGCAATTCCGCTCAATCAAAACGGCGAGGTTCTAGAGAGTTTTTTTAAGCGTGAGCGTGAAGCGCTTATTCAAAAGCACCTAGAATTGGACAGGCCTCGTGACCTGCGCTTTAATGAATTGCCAACAGACTCTAGTCAGCATCTGCCGGAGTATGTGCGGCCGATTGCTTTACAATGGCCGAACTACAAGACTAGCTTTGTCCGCGGTTCTGTCCACCTTGCAGACAACCCAGAGCTGAGCAGCGGACTAGGAATGGGAAAGAGGTACACTTTTTTTGACACTTGGGGTGATTTTACGACGGAGTTGGAAATTAATTCTAAAGTGAAGCGGGGCGAAGGATTATCTCATAGCGAAATCCTCGATTTTTACGTTTTAACTAAAATTGTCTTAGAAATTGAAAACATTTTCTTGACCGAGGACATGGATCCGATATTGACGGTCATTAAAGAAAGAGTTGTGTTGATGGATGAAAAAAAGTTAGGGGCAATGCTCCAGGAATGGAATAAACGTCTGATGAATATCCTGCGAAATAAAGCCGAGTTTGACAGGGAAATCAATGGAAAGATCCAGCGGCGCCAGCCTCTTGATTTATCGGAAGTCCAATCTAGATTAACAAGCATCATCGACAGACGGCCTTATTGGATAGAAGTTGCCGGTGATGTTCTTCCGGAGCAATCCCGCAAGTGGATTGGAGAACGCATTAGTGAAGAAAGAAAAAGGACAGTCCAAGAATGGATGGATTGGATATTGGAAGCCAATGGCCGCAACCAGCAAAAACTAGCGCCAGGCGCCACTTCAGGGGACAGGCAGGAACTTAGGGATTCCAAGCTTTGGCTCACGGATGAGTTTTTCACGGTGAAGACGACGAAAGAAAAACTTCACAAAGAATTAGATGGGTTAATGGAATATGTTTTTAATCGTTTAGCTCAGTCTGATCAAGTAAAAAGCGATGAGGCAAATAGCGATCAGTTAAAATGGGACGTCCTTTTAAAATATGGTGATCGTTTGGCAAAAAATCCGGACCATAGTAATGTTCTTTTTCGGGAAAATCTCAAATTTCCTGAAACCAAACTTGCTATTTTAACTGGAGCAGTCATGGAATATTTAACAAAAGTTCGTTTCTCCGAAGCTTCTGTTTTCGTAGAAATACTTTTACTTAAAATTAATTCTTCAGTCCTCCCCAAAATGAGGTACCTCAATTGTGAATGGGCATTTACGCTTCCTCTTGCAGGGGAGTGGCTTAGCTATCACACGATGTATTTGATGTCTGATCACATCTACGAGTCAAGACTTAAAGCCGTTTGGCCTTTTCTAACGCTTCGGGAAAAAATGATGCGCCTTGCGCTTTTTGGTCCTCATATGCGCACATGGTTTGAATATATTGATGCCAGTAAGGATGATTGGAATTTTCACCCTTTTTCTTCAAGGTTTGATAGCGTTGAGATCATTTATTTTGTTTCTCTTTTAGATGATTTGGTTCAAGATCTTTTGCATGTAAATTCTGACGGGCTCCACTCTCTTTTAAAAGGAGTCCTAAATTTTTTTCTCATCCCTCCAATTATTCGTTATACGGATGCCAGTATAGTGTCTAATGGCTTGGTCGTAACAATCAACCCATTCATTTTTCATTTTAACGAGTGGCTTAAACGAATTGAAAGTGTATTGCAGTTGAAAGTCTCTACTAATGAGCTCAATAAATTCAAAACAGTAATCAAAAATTTGTTAATTCAAGAAAAAATCGTCAAAACGTTAAAAGGTAAACTATTGGTAAACACTTCACTACCAATCTACATTAATTCTTTTTTTCAGGACATATCTTGCGAAACCGCAGAGCTTATTTCTCAGCATAACCGGGAACATCACAATCAACCCATTAGCTTTTGGCAAGTAGTCTCAGGTAATAGAAGAGCAAATGATTTTGTTCGAAAGAATAATGGCGCCAGGCTTTTGGATAATTGGCAAAGAGAGCAAATGAAGAAGCAAATGGAACACAGTCTACAATTTCTGGTTGATTGGCTGGATAAGGCACCGCGCACTGAAGTGAGAAACGAACTTCGAAATCAAAAGCCGCTGGGCGCTGGTTCCGGGGCGAGACGCGAACTCAGAAGCGGTAGTGTAACACGGGATCAAGTTGATGAATTAGCGCAGGAGGAGGTGCAAAAGCTAAGGAATTTATTTTTTGGGCCAGACGCGGATACCGTTTTTTTCGATCAGATAAAGCGTCCCTTTGAGCGAGGACGCTTTTATGTTGCTGAAAAATTTTACGATTTCGGCCGAAATCTGATCACGGCGCATCCCTTTAAGGTAGAGGATGACAATGCCAGTGGAGTTTCGAATGTCAAAGCGGGCGATGTTTCCAAAGTCTTTGTCAAACGTCAAGATCACACGGCCTTTCGTTTGGGCGTAGCAGAAGATTTCTTCATCGGAGGCTTGATCCAAGCCTTTTTCATAGGCGGTTTCAATATCCATCTCAAGTTCCGTGAGTTTGCGGATAATTTCGAAATGGACACAATGGTCAATGAAGATTTTCATGGAACAAGTTTAAGAAGGGCGGATGATTCGAGAAGGTTCCTCACTCAAATGGCTCGCAAACTTAATCGCAGTGAGAACATCCTGCTTGGTAAGATGAGGATATTCATCAGGGATTTCTTGGATCGAATAACCAGCTCCAAGGAGATTGAGAATGTCACTGACCGCAATTCGAGTTCCGTTAACGCAAGGTTTTCCAAAACGAACCGCAGGATTGATGGTAATTTTGGACAGGTGTCTTTTCTTCATCAAGCACTCCTTTCATTCAAAAAAATTGTCTCAGACGGGCTGAAGTATAACATAGTTGGCACGGGGTTTCGAGTAGTTCGACTAGCTCACCACAGTACCGAGCCTGCCCCAAGCAAACAAGCGCCAGGTGCTCGTTCACCCACAAAGATCGATCAGATGAGGGCAGAGATGCGCGAGAGCTCACAGGCATCGGATCACTTGAGCGATTTGTGGCCGATTGATCAGCTCCTGACCCCTATTTACCCGGGAAAATTTCACCCTCCATTTGGAACCGCAATTCCAGAGGGCGTCATTCATGAAATTGCAGCAGGAATTTTGGCACAATCTCACAGATGGTTTGCTGATTTTTTTCATATCAGCGGTTCTCTGCAAGCATCTTTTATTAAAGGGGGCGCATTCTCGCACATTATTAAAATTCACGCTTTTGGCAGACAAAATCTCGCAGTCCTTGAACTTCCTACGCATCTTGAGCCTACTCACGCGAGCACCATCGTTCACAATTACAACAATTTCAAATACTACTGGGATCAAGGGCTGCGCCGTTACATTCCAGAACCCTTTAATCTTTCTTATGCTCATTTAGTCATGAAAGCCTCAGGGGATCGCAAAGAACGCCAAGCCATTCCGATTCCGCAGGGAATTTATCAATTTTTGGATGGATACGAAGAACTCAACTATGGATTTGGAGCTCTAAGAAGATGGGATATCAAGTTTCCCGATACACGCGGCACAATGATTCCGCTTACTCAGGAAGAAACTATGGACGCGCTTACAGAAATAATTGCCGCAGTGGTGTATCACTATGAACCTGAGGTGAATGGAGGAAGAACAATCAGAGACATCTACTTGAATAACGGAGATTTTATTTACAAGAAACGTCAAGATGGGAAAGCCGAAATCAAATGGATTACGATGCGTGATCACGAGGAAAATATTGGGATTACTGAATTCATCCAACAGCTTTTGCAGTTTCAAACTCGGGAATTTATCAAGCCGGATGACATCAAATTCCATCCAACCAAAGAGTTCTCTTACGGTTGGGACGCGCCTATCTTACTGGTTAATCCGAGCATTGTTTTTCACGGCATCTTGCGGGGTTTAACCTATCGGTATCAGGATCTTAAGATCGAAAATTCAAGCGGCAAAGCCATTCGGGATACTCGAGAATGGCTGCAAACTTTTTCTAGTGTGCACCCTGAATACAAAGAGTGGGTTGACCGCTTTTTAAACACTTCTCAGCTTGGAGAAAATCTTCCGCTTGAATGGGGCAAGGATCCTCGCGAGGGTCAGATGCTTTTTGCCCATTTATTTGACGTTGAGCGGCAAACCAAAAATCATCTCAAAGCAACACCTTCATTTGCAACGCGAGAACAGGTCGCGCAAGTATATGCGTGGATTCGAGAGCGCATTCATTGGGAAATAGACACACGCTTTCTCCGCCTTCTCATTACCAATTTTAAAATTCTCAAGACGCAGACTCATGCTTCATTATTAATAGAGGTGGAAGAGGTATTAAGAGGAAATAAAAACATTAGTCCAGGTGGGTGGCGCAATATTTTCGCTGATGGTCAGATCTCAGCATCGCCTAAACAGATAACCGATTTCGTAACCCGCCTTGAAGAGGTTAAGAAACAAACGGATGTTGACTCACAGAAACTGAGACAAAAGTGGAACTGGATGAAAGAGAATCTCTTAAAAGGTCAGGTGCCAGACACTGGCTCAGGGGACAGGCGTGAGTTGAGAGGGCAAATGACTCGATTTGCCATTGGAGCGGCTTCTAGTTTCATGTTAGGCATTGCCGTATGGTTCGTTTATTTTAAATATGCCAAGAAGGAGCAGTCTAGAGCTGTCATCCTGAGCGAAGCGAAGGATCTTACATCTGCTAGATTCTTCGGGCTGCACCCTCAGAATGACATAAATATGCAGAACTCAAATCACAGTTTAAATGATCCTCTAACAGAACTTTCCAAGAGGTGGCGTGATGGTCTTCACGGCAATTTCAAAAATAGAGATGGGCAAGGTCTTAAGATTGATCCCACCCGTGATCGAGAGAGATTGATTCGGAGGTGGCTTTATGGAAATGATGAAAATAGCGAAAGAGCTTTCGAGGCTTTGTATCAGGATCGAGAAAAAGCCGTTAACTTGCTTTTTGAATATTTATGGAGTGAGAATGTGGATGAGTGGAAGCGAGCAATGCAAACAGCGGGGAAATTTAAAGTGGACAGGGCTTTTCCAAGTCTTGAGCTATTAATAGAAGATGCTTTAACCAAGGGCCACTATTACAAATTGACTTTTGCGCTTCAAGCAGCCGCCCAGATTCATCCGCTTGAGATGATCGATACCCTTTCGGAGTTTATTCTTTCAGAAAATCCGGAATTAGCTGGCGTAGGGATTCATTCGGTGTGGGCTCTTGGCGTTCACGCTTCATCCGTTCTTCCTGCTTTGGAAGAATATCTTGATCAGGTTTTATCAATGGATGCCTACACAGATAGTGATCGGTACCAGGCGCAGGCTCTTATAAAAATGCTGCCTGAAATTAACCCCGCCGAAGCAAAGGACATTTTGGAAAGGCTAATTGATGAGCATACGCCAAAACCAATTCCGATCATTGAAAAGCCGCGTGATCCATCACTTGATCGTTCTTACAGTCATCAAGGTGAAGATGGAACGCTTGTCACGATAAAGTTGGTCCATTTGGGAGGCACACAAACTATACAATCTTGGAGTGTAAAAATAGTGAATGAAGATGGGTCAGATAAACGTCTTCTGGTGGATGATCATCCCTTGGGGCGGATAGGGGAATCAGAGGGTAGGTTGAATATTCCGGAAGAAATCAAGATGGGACAATACCTTCGATCGCAAGTTTCTGCTCCAACGGGTGAAATCCTTCTTAAAGAAGCGGAGGGGCAACTTAAAAAAATTGAAGAGGAAATGCCTCGAAACGAACTTCGAAATCTAGAGCCGTTGGGTGCCGGTTCAAAGGCAAGGCAGGAACTGAGAAATTATGCGCGCACCAAATTAAGAAAAAATCCGGAAGAATTGTTGGACCAGCCGGTGCCGCTTGGGATTTTGGGAGCGGGCGAAGAATTTGCGTGGCCGCTCGTGCGCGGTCTCGCTCAATTTGGTTTTGTCGAGCCCAATCAAAAAATTCAGGCGGCAGTGCATTCGATTCATAATGGCCGCGGCTCTTATGTGATTCAAAAAGATATTCAGAGATTGTGGGAGACATTTTGGTGGGTCAGAGGATGGAATTTTTTTACGAACCATTTTCCCAAGCAAGCAGAAAAAGCAGAAGCAGGACTGCGCAAATATTTTGGAATTGAGCTGATTAAAACGCTTCCAAGTTCAAGCGTGTCAATGCATCAATTTGGAGAAGGTTATCAGGATGAAGCATGGGACAGCATTCTTTTGTACCGCCCATCTATGGAGAGATCTTTGGCGAGGGACATTGTTGATGAAGCCAAAGAGCTTGCGAAAAAAAATTACAGCCTCAAACAAGACACAGCACTAGAGAAAGATTTTAAAGACATCGACAAAATGATTTACCGGCTCGACGCCAAAACATCTGAGCGCAGATTAAGAGCGCTTCGAAAAAAAGTTGAAGCGAGGACGCTTGAAATTGAACGTGACACAGGGATTCGTCACCCACGAACCAAGGATTTTAAGATTTTATTTCTTTGGCTCGATTATTACGCTCGACTTGTTGACGAAAAACTGGTTTTCCAAACGCCAAGCGTAGACATTAGTGGTCGCGAGCGGCGTCCAGGTGAAAAATTAAGACCAATTAATGTTCAGGGGATTTTAGGTTTTGGCGTGATGCTTGAAGCTTCAGAGCCGGGCTGGATTTCCTACAAAAAATATCGTCAAGGCTTAAACCATCTTGCAAAAATACTTAAGTCGCCCGCGATTGCTTTCCACTCCTCCTTAAAAAGCGCTTTTGATACAACTCTGGTTGCTGAAATGAATCAAGACATTGAGGTGGTCTGGCCAAACGGAACAGTTTCCAGAACAGACAAAGTGTTAGGTCAGTTTAATTTAAAAAAGCTGAAACATCTTCCAATCAAAAATATTCATGTGGTTGACCCTGTTACCAGGCAGCCAGTTTCTCTTCCAGCTACTCCAGAAACACTTGAGCTGATTCGAAAAGCCGAACGGCTTATTCTTGCTCCTGAGCATTTGGATGAACTCGCAGCGATTCTTTCCCAAAAAGAGATTGCGAGCGCCCTGGTCGCGCGTAAAGCAGCTTTTAGTGAGACTAAAAAAGTGACTTATCTCATGATTCCTCCGACAACGAGAAATGGTTCATCCCCTTTAATTTCATTGGATGTTGAGCGGCGGCTGATTGACGCAACAGGATTTGGAATTGCGGACATTGCCAATTATGTGCTCATTAATAATCTTGAGATGGAAGCCAAACCGGAACTAAAAGAAAAGTTTAAGCGCGCACTTGAGCTTGAACATATTGAAGCAACTCACGTGGATGATTCTTTGATTCAATATTTGAAGAGTCCGTCAAAATCAGTTCGTGTTTATCAAGCTCCACTATGCGAATTAATCAAACTTCCTTTTAAAATGGGTAATGAATGGGAAACCACATATGGCTTTGCACCAAATCGCCTAACCACTTTGCTCACGTTGTTTGATATTTACCACAGAGGCGAAGCGCCCATTTGGGTTTCGGATGTAGACGGCACATTTAAAAAATTAGGTCATGACCACCCCATTTCTAAATTGATGGCAGAACTGCTTGCAAGCGCAATTGTAGCTAAAGCGCCTTTTATTCCGCTGACGGGCTCATCTTTTGGAGCAATTAAAAAAAATGTGATTGATGCCATCAGGGAATATTTAGCAGACAAAAATGCTTTAGCTTATTTACCAATTCTTACAGTTGCAGGCTCGTTAACGCATGCTTATGACCTGAGTACAGGTCAGCACGAATTTGTATTTGGCGTGAATTTGCCTGAGTTATTGGGCGCAGAAGGTTTGAAGCAGTTTCTAGAAATTATGAATGATGTTGTTGCAAAGCCAGTCGTTAACAAACAAACGCTTGCTGAAAGAAATCTTGCACTTGGTCTTAAGGGAAATGATGGCTCTGGATTTTGGGGGAGTCCTCTTATGTCAAAAATCCCGGCGGGTTTTACAATTGCCTTGACGGGTTCTAAGACTCCGCTTGAAGTTAGTAGAGAATTTGCAGTTAATCCGGGTAGAGACTTTAATTTGCCATACATCGTCTACCTGAACGCGTGTCTTAGAAGTGTTTTTGAAAAACTAGGCGTATTTTTTAATGTGGTGATGGGAAGTCCAATTCATGTGGATATTACCGTTCAAGGTTGGGACAAGCGCAAAGGGATGACATCTATTGCTGAGATGGCGAGTAAGCCAATTTGGGCATTTATTTTTAGCGGTGACAATATTGCAACCTCTAAAGAAGGAATGCCGGCTAATGATACGTCCGCAGCGGAGACCGTTGAAACTAGCGTCAACGTCAATCCGAACGTTTCACCAAATTTTGAAGGTAGAACAATTGTCACTGCAACTGAAGCAGGCGAAGATGATGGTTTGGCTGAAAGTATTGTCATCTACCGGGAATTGTACAAACAAATCATTCCAGATGAGATGAAAAATTTTACATCGCAATTCGCTGAAGGTGTTCAGAGGAAAAAAGAAGAAGCACTCAAAAATACAGAGTCATGGGCAGAAAAACAGGTAACCGGTTTTTTTACCACCTCGTCTCCTTCTCATTTATCAAATGACCAATTAAACGATTTGCTCAAAGCGAGCGAGGTTTTGATTGTTAAAGGCGCACCCGAAAAACAGTTGCTTGCCTACACAGTTTTAAAACAATTGTCGAAGCTCACATTTCAAAATCTCCCTGAAGCCCAGCGCGTAGAATGGATGAGGCGAATCGCAAAAGGAATGCGTTCTTACGCGAGGCGCTCGGTTGAGACAAGCTACAATAAATATTTAAAGATGTACCAAGAAGGTAAGCTGGGTCTGGACACAAATCAAGATTCTGCCAATAATCTTCAGCTTGTAGAAAGCGTCCCTTTTTGGGATGCACAAACCAGGGAAGCGCGGACCGTGGCCGGCCGTGAAGCATTTTCCAGTGGAAAAGTGGGGTACCAAATCATCTTGGCCGATGAAAAGCTAAATCAAGAACTTTTCCGGCTTCACTTCCAATATTTAAAATTTTTGAGCGATTCTCTTCAAAATCCGTCATTGCAAGGACTGGCTGCGAAGCAGCCGGAACGAAGCAACCCCAATTCCCTGTCATCCCCGCATGCTTTAAGCGGGGATCCAGGAATAATGGATTCCCGCTTTCGCGGGAATGACAAAGTGCACAGTTTTGATGACATAATCCTTGAAACCCTGTCTCGCAATGACGAAGCGCCCAAACAGTTGCAAATTAATTTGGTCACAACTTTCCTCAATCACAAAGAAATCCTCCAAGCGTTAAAGGAAAATAACTATTTTGGCTTAAATCCAAATCAGGTGGAAATTGACCTAGCACCTATTTACCAAAGTGTAGACACAGTTAATCAAGACCCCGCATTTTTTAAGCTGCGCAAACGGGATATTGAAACACATAAATCATCACGGATTTTTCATACACCGGGTTCACTTGCAAGTCTGTTAGCTCCGCTCCGAGCAGGAGTTTTGAACCGATGGAAAAAAGAAGGAGTTGAGCATTTGCTCGTCACGGATTTAAACGGAACCATCCCAAGTCAGAAAATGTTTGAAGCGTTTCGTGAAAGCGATTTTCTGCGATTGGGAACTTTAATCAATTCAGGCGATGAAATGCTTGTTTCAGTTTTAAGCCGGCCTCCTCCGGCAGAAAAGAGCACTGTTCTTTATTTTAATCAATCTACAAATCACTACGAACTTGGTTATGCCCATCCATCAGAATCCGAGTTGTCCTTCAAAGAAAGTTCCGCAGTTTTGTCTCACATTTCAAGAGATGTGGTGTCATTGGGCGCTCTTCTTGCGCAATTTCCAAGCGTCGAAGAAAAATCGATTGATGAATTTGCTGAACGTCTCAGGGCAAAGCCCTATGTTGAGCGAATTGAAATCGAAAAGAAGCTTGGTCAGGACAGAACAATCGACAATTTTTTCCGGCCATACACGTTACTTACCCGTATTCTCAAAACCGGTTATTTGAGGGAGTCAAATCAGTCTGAAGCGAGGCATGAACTTAGAGGTATTCTTACGAGAGAGCGCGCAAGCTGGCGACTTGGCAAAAAGATGCGCATCAGGAAAGAAAAAGAAGGAGTTTCTTTCTACCGTGCTGTGAATGTCAAAACTCAGGCGCCTGCTGTCATCCAAATCTTTGATGTGGCTTCCATCCGGCATTTTAAAACCGCAGCTGAGATGAGCCAGGCACTTGAAGAATTAATCAAAACAAAACTGCCAGACACTGATTTGGGGAATAGGCATGAACTTAGAAATGATGATTTTAAAATAGGACAAGGATTTGAACCGTGGACAGAAAATGAATTTTTTACGGTGCCGAAAACATTGAATGAACTTCACCGAGAACTGGACCAGCTCATGGATGAAGTGTTGAACCAGCTGCTTCAAGCGGGAAAGATCTCGAACATTGAAGGAGAGACTCATGAGAAGTGGGCTGCTTTGCGCAAGTATGGCGATAAAAGTAAAGAGGGAGATGACCAGACAAAGATTATTTTCTTCGGAGATCTCCAACTTCCTCAAACTAAACTCGCTATTTTGACCGGTGCCGTGGTGGAATATCTCACTGGTCTAGACCAAAATCAAAGGGAAACTTTGCTCAAACCAGATTCTTTTGTTCAAGTCTTGCTTCAAGCAATCAATGCTTCGATTCTTCCCGGAATGCGGCATCTTGGTAGCGAGTGGGCGTACACATTTCCGCTTGCGGGCGAGTGGCTTACTTACCACACGATGCATCTTTTGGATGACGAGGTTTATGAAGCAAGGCTTAAAGCTATTTTCCCGTTTCTTTCACTTCGTGAAAAAGTGATGCGTTTCGCGCTCTTCGGACCGCACGCGCGGAACAAGCCACTCGAGGGTTTTGTGCTGAATCATTTTGCACCGCGCCTAGATCAAAGCGAAATCCCTCTTCTCATTTCCCTTTTTAGTAATTTGGTTTCTGAATTTTTTTGGTCAAACTACGAGAGCAATTTAAAAAACCTGGCCATGTTACGAGCTATGCTTAATGGACTTCTGATTCCTTCGTCTGTCCCATTTGTAGACCAGAAAAGCGGAGGGAAAATTGAGATGGCTTATTTCTCAGGCTGGCTCCTGCCCATTCAAAAGAAGTTGGAAGAAACAAACAAACTTGAATCTATTCAGCAGCTTAAAAGCACTTTGCGGGACAGACTGATTCAAGACGGGATTTTGACAAGTAAAAATCTTTCTGCTTCTCCGCAGCTTTCAGATATTTTTCTTCCCGCATATTTGGCTGGTTACTATGGAGCCATATCGAATCAGACTGCTTTCAATGTTTCAAAATACAACCGAGAGAATCTCATTAAAATTAGCCTTTGGGATGTGCTGAATGGAAGTCCTAAGGCGAGTGAATTTATCCAAAAATTTCATCTCGCCTCCACTGCTCCAGTAGCGGAAACTTTCATCCTTCGACAAATGTTGATTAACAAAGTCCGTGAAAGCATGTGCCAGCTCATCACATGGCTTGGTGAAAATGGTCCGCATACTAAAATGGGCAAGCGTCTTGAACTTCGGGAACATAAAAATCTGCAAGTCGAACTCAAGCAGCAACTTTCGAGTTTTGGAAATGCAGTGGAACATCTTCGCCTTGATTACACGCTGGAGAATCCCTCATTTCAAAGAGCGCTTAAAGAAATTGATGAACAATTAAGTCAGATTCATTGGCGTTTGAATATGAATGAAAATCAAAAAGCTTTTTTTAATCTGGGCACCCCGTCATTACATGAATGTCTGCGTTCTTTAGATTCAAGTATGAAATCGTTTAATGAGGCAATGAAGCGATTGAGCGATTTTGAAAGTATTGAAGGAATGAATCTTTTAAAACCGGTTGAAGTTCTGAGGGAGCAGTACGGCGGTTTGAAAATGCTTCTAAATAAGTATGAACGGTTTCAAAGGTCAAAGGAGGAAAATAAACTTGGAGGTAGGGCCAAGCCACCAGTCACGGCGGCCTTGCTTATGGCTAGAGGAAAACGAGTTCGGGGTTACCCACCTAATCCAAACAGAATGGAACTCAGAGTCAAAGAGGTTGCTTCTAGTGTTGTAAGCTATTTTCAAGGGCGAAATGAAATTCGAATGGATGAACTTGCTTCAAAAATTGAATTGATTGTTCAAGAGTTTTCTGTGGGTGATTTGGTGCGAAGCATTGAAGCGGTTAAGGCCAATGCCGAAGAAGCTGAAATTAAATTTGAGCCCAAATTCTCAGCTGTTCTTCTTGACCCAAATAAGCAAAAGTTTTTACTCAGTCAACTCAACATCGCACTCAGCCGTTATTTGAATGAAAATCACATTGCTCCCGACCGAAAAATTGCAATTGCACACGAGTCAGCTAACACCTTGGCTGGGGCCCAAGTCGATTCTATTTATTTGGATTCACTTGCTGATTTGCCGGTAAGTCGGCTTGTTGTTCTTAATTGCGAGGGACGGCTACGGGGATATTCTAAGCTCAGGAAAATGGGAATCACACCGGTCTATTGGAAGGCGGGTAAAAAAGCCGTTCAGTATTATTTACCGTTTGGCCAGGAGTTAATTGGAGCGAGTCTTGAATCAGCGCGTCCCGAGCTTGGACCTGAATTTATTCAACTCGTTTCTGAAGAGTCGGTAAGTGAAATGTCGATTCAAATGAGGCAGATTTCAATTGTGCTTCAAAACATTGTCGCTGTTATGATTGGTTTGGGAGAGAGTGGAATAAGTCAAGACGAGTTGCTTGGGGATCCGATTCGATTACTTAGAAAGTACAATCCAAATCTACCCGCTTATTTAAATGGAGTGATTTCAAAGCATGACAACACATTGCACTTTATGTTTTCAAAAATCGAGGATGCGCTTGCTTTAGAAATTCGCAGCGCCGCAGCGTAATGGATTGCAGTCTATTTAGCACTTTTCTCTTTTGTGTCATTCTGAAGGAGCCCCGCAAATTTATTCTGCGGGGCGAACTGAAGAATCTAGCGAGTACGAAATTCTTACAGGCTTCGCGGAGTTTACTTTAAGCGCTAGATCCTTCACTCGCACTTTAAGACATGTCGTTCAGGATGACAAGCGAATGGCTCAGGATGACAATCAATGGGGACTTTAGAAGGTTGAACAGTTGTACAACATCATGAGTCATTCAATAAAATGAAACATAAAAAACAAACCATCTCTTCACCCGGTTCAAACTTGTATGAGTTTTTGCAGAACACGCCTTCAAAAACTCACTGGGAGCGGATTGGAATCCGGCGCAGAGCTGGTGCGTTAGTTCCGCTTTTTTCCATTCAATCTACCAAAAGTATTGGAGTTGGTGAATTCCCTGATTTGAAACTTCTAGTGGATTGGTGTGTTAAAGCTGGCCTCAGCATCCTTCAGCTTCTGCCATTAAACGAAGTGGGAAATGATTTCTCACCTTACAACGCTGAAAGTTCATTTGCACTTGACCCAATGTATTTGTCGCTTACCAATTTGAAAGGTATGTCCACCACCCTTTTTAAAAAAGAAATCGTCCGTATTCGAAAACAATTTCCGAAACGAGCAAGCTTTGTCAATTATGAGATTAAACGTGCCAAGCTGGCTCTTTTGCGAAAGATGTTTGCGAAGCGCGAGAAAAGTATGGATGGGGTATTTAACCAATATGTTGAGGGAAATCAGTATTGGATTCAAGATTTTGCATTATTTCGAACGCTGAAATCGCATCACGACGGAGCGGGCTGGTTTGCGTGGCCGGAGCATTTTAAGATGCGCGACTCATCAGCAATCAATCGTTTCAAAAAGGAAGCGGCAGAAGCAATTCAATTTCAGATGTGGATTGCCTGGCAGACATTTGAGCAGATGAAAGAAGTGAAATATTACGCAAAGGAGCGCGGCGTGCTTCTTATGGGGGATTTGCCCTTTTTGGTTTCTAGGAATAGTGCTGATGTGTGGGCGCATCAAAATTATTTTAAACTTGATCTCGCAAGCGGCGCACCGCCAGACCGGTTTTTTTCGAAGGGTCAAAGATGGGGTATGCCGCCATACCACTGGAATGAAATTGAGCGGGACGATTATGAGTATTTGAAAGCGCGTTTGCGTTACGCGCAAAATTTTTACGATTTATTTCGAATCGACCATGCCGTGGGGCTTTTTCGCGTGTGGACAATTCCCGTCTCAGAGCCGCTTGAGCATCACGGTCTTTATGGAACCTTTGATCCAGTTCCTTTGAATGGTAAGAAAATTTGGGAAGAGCAGGGAAAGAAATTACTTCAGGTTGTTTTGAATGCAACAGACATGCTTCCATGCGCCGAAGATTTGGGCGCGATTCCATCTTTTGTATTTGACATTTTAGGCGAGTTCGGAGTTCCGGGGACGGACGTGCAAAGATGGACGCGGCATTGGGGAACTACATATGATTTTAAGGTGCCGAATGAATATCGCCCCGCATCGCTTGCAACAATTTCTAATCACGACCTGTCTTCTGTGAACGGGTGGTGGCAGCATGAAGCGGGCACGGTGGATGCGGGATTATTCGAG
>JAHFHD010000164.1 GCA_023247075.1 Candidatus Omnitrophota bacterium
AACTCGGCTTACTCGCGCCACTTTTGCGTGTTGCAAAATTAAATGCATGGCTCGCTCGCGGGCAAAATCCACTCCGCTTGGATCAACGCCACGTTAAAACCGGTAAGATGATTCGCTTGTAAGGGCGAGTCTTCTCGCCGTAGACCGAATGGACAAAGGTACAAAAAAAGCTGATTCAATCAAAATATTTTTTGTTCCCGCACATACCTCTGAACGTTTCCCGCCCATCACCCCGCCAATTGCGACAGGTCCTTCGCCATCGCAAATAACAAGGTCATCTGGCGTAAGTTTGTATTCAATTCCATTAATTGCGAGCATTTCTTCGCCAACCTTCGCCCTTCTTGCTTCAATTGTCTGACCAATTAAGCGGTCAGCGTCAAAAGCGTGAAGCGGCTGCCCAAGTTCAAGCAGAACAAAATTTGTCACGTCGACAATAAAATTGATGGAGCGAATCCCACATATTTCTAGCCTTTCTTTCATAAAGCGTGGTGTTTCAACCCACGTGACATCTTCAAGCAGCACAGCTGAATAATACGGACACAATTTTGGCGCGGGCGTCATAACCATTATTTGATTTTGCGTAAGTGGAAGTGCGTGACGTTTTGCGGATGGCATTAGAAATTTTCCGCTGCACAGCGCATAAATTTCGCGGGCAACGCCAACATGTGAAAGCCAGTCGGGTCGATTGGTTGTGATTTCAGTTTCCAGAATATGGTCGCTGCCACACTTCTCAATTCGCTTGACTTCAAGACCAGCCATTGTGAGCTTGTCTGCAAGCGCCTCTTGAGTTTGCTTCACCGAAATATAATCTTTAAGCCAATTAACTGATATTTTCATAATGAAATTCGATGCTAAAACTGCTTTAGAAATCGCAAGCCATTTTCAAAAAATAGACGGATGTCATTAACTCCATATTTGAGCATTGCAATTCGCTCGACACCCAAGCCAAAGGCGAAGCCTTGTACTTTTTTTGTGTCATACCCAACTGCGCTAAAAACAGCAGGGTCTACTTGACCCGCGCCAAGCAGCTCAAGCCATCCTTTTTTCCACTTCACATCAACCTCAACACTTGGCTCAGTGAATGGGAAAAAATGTGGGCGGAAACGCATTTGGACATCTTTGCCAAATAATTTCCTAAGGAACAGATGAAGAATCCCTTTTAAATCGGAAAAAGTTGCCCGATCATCTACCCACAGCCCTTCAATTTGGTGAAACATAAATGAATGACTCGCGTCTACTGCATCCGGCCGGTACACGCGCCCTGGCGCCAGAATTCGAAGAGGCGGTTTGCGCTTCTGCATTTCCCGAATTTGTACTGTTGACGTTTGCGAACGCAAGAGACATCCCTGATTCAAATAGAAGGTGTCAAATGAGTCGCGCGAAGGGTGGTCAAGCGGAATGTTGAGCGCAGTAAAATTGTAAAACTCTGTTTCTACTTCTCTGCCATCTACGATTTCAAACCCAAGCTGGGTAAAAATGGATGTAATTTCCCGAATGACTAAAGTGATTGGATGAAGCCGCCCAGTTTCATATTGAGCGCCGGGAAGCGTCTCATCAAAATCAGAATCTAGTTTTTCGCTAGAACCAATGGTTGTAAGTTTTTTTTGAAATAATTCTTCGGCTTGAATTTTAAGTGCGTTGAGCAGCTTACCGGCTTCCGGCTTTTCTGAGGAAGGAAGTGACTTGAGTTCTTGAAAAAGGCACGCAATCATACCTTTTCGCCCAAGGTAGGCGATTTTAATCTCTTCAACCGCTTTTACGTCCGCTGCTTGATTCAGCCGGTCACTGATTTCTTGTTCAAGCAGCTTGAGGTTGGTCATCAACCAAAGACCCGCCCCTATTTTTTCGCAAGATCAACTACTTGCTTGAAGGCTGCTGAATCGTGTACAGCCAACTCGGCAAGCGACTTACGATTGAGATCAACATGATTACGTTTTAAACCTGCAATCAGTTTGGAGTAAGAGATTTCATTTTTGCGGCAGGCGGCATTGATTCGCACAATCCACAAACTGCGGTACACACGCTTCTTTTTTTTGCGGTCGCGCGTGGAAAAAGCCATTGCCCGCTGAACCGTCTCGCGTACTGTCCGGTACAATTTCCTTCTTCCGCCGACAAATCCCTTAGCGCGCTTAAAAAATTTCTTTTTTCGCCTCTGTGTGGCAGGCGTTCTTGTTGCCCGTGGCATTCTTTCGTTCCCCTCTCTATTACTTTATTGTAACCGTTTAGCCTATTGAAGTTCATAACAGGCTTGTCATCCTGAACCCTTCGCTTGTCATCCTGAACGAAGTGAGGGATCTAGCGCTCAGGGTAAACTCCGTGAAGGATCTAGATTCGCCAGATTCTTCAGTTCGCCCCGCAGAATAAATTTACGGGGCTCCTTCAGAATGACATAGTTTGTGAAGCGCTTCAAAACGCTAAACAAACACGCTTTATTTGTACGGCAAAGCTTGAATAATTGCTTTTTGGTCCGTCGCGTTCAAAGTCCATTTACGCCGAAAAGAACGTTTCTTTCCTGGCGATCTGTCGCCAAGCAAATGTCGCCGCTTGACTTTTGAAGCAATCACTTTTCCAGTACCTGTAATTTTAAATCTTTTTCTCGTCGCTTTGTTCGTTTTGAGTTTCGGCATTTTGTTCCGTAATAACCTTTGGTTTCTTTTTGCTGTTTGGTTTTGGCTGAAGATGCACCACTAGGGTTCTACCCTCAAGCCCCTTATTCTGTTCCACCGTTGCAACGTCCGACAAATCTTCAACCACCCGATTAATAATTCTCACACCAAGATCAATGTGATTCATTTCCCGACCCCGAAAATACATCGTCAGTTTTACCATGTCCCCGCGCTCAAGAAACTTAATGGCACTGCGCAATTTGGTTTGGTAGTCGTGATCTTCGATTTTTGAAGTGAGCTTAATTTCCTTTAAATGAACGATGTGCTGCTTTTTCTTTGCGTTCTTTTCTTCTTTCTCAAGTGTGTACAAATACTTCCCAAAATCAAGAATGCGGCACACCGGAGGTTTAGCTGTCGGTGAAATTTCTACAAGGTCAAGCCCCTGCTCCCGCGCAAGTGCAATACCTTTGTCCGGTGCAACAATTCCAATTAATTTTCCATCAGCGCCAATGAGTCGAATCTGTGGGACACGAATGCGTTCGTTCTTGCGGATGAATCTTTTATTTGGTGTACTAATTACATTCCTCCTGTTTGTTTGGAATTAATTTCACCTTGTGCTTTCAATATGAAATCTTGAATTGTCATCACTCCCAAATCTTTTCCACCGCGTGCGCGGATGGCTACTTTTCCGTCTGCAAGTTCCCGGGCACCAATCACAGCAACGTAGGGAACTTTTGAAACTTCTGCATTGCGAATCTTGTAACCAATTTTCTCACTTGATGCGTCAAGCTCACTTCGGATTCCAGCCTTCTTAAATTCTTCGTGGACTTTTTGAGCCCCTTCCAACTGCTTTTCAGAAATAGTTGCAACACAAACTTGAACAGGTGCAAGCCAAATTGGAAATGCACCACCAAAATGCTCTACAAGAATTCCATAAAAACGCTCAACGGAACCAAAGACTGCGCGATGAACCATGACCGGCCGATGCATTTTGCCATCCCGCTCAACATATTCAAGCTGAAAACGCTCAGGCATCATGAAATCAAGTTGAACCGTACCACACTGCCACTCACGGCCAATAGAATCCGTTACTTCAAAATCAATTTTGGGTCCGTAAAAAGCACCACCACCTTCATTGACTTCATAGTTCAGCTTGCTTTCTTCAATTGCTTCGCAAAGCCCTGAAACCGCTTTCTCCCAAATCTCATCTGAGCCCATCGACTCTTTTGGGCGGGTAGAAAGGTACACATTAATTTCACTAAATCCAAAAGCACCGTATATTCTGAGAATGAGCGC
>JAHFHD010000077.1 GCA_023247075.1 Candidatus Omnitrophota bacterium
GGAGGCCGTTAGGCCGAACTGAAGAATCTAGCGAATGCCAGATCCTTCACTACGTTCAGGATGACAACTGATGGAGACTTCAGAGAGCTAAACAGCTACTACTTGCATTTGTACATTTTTTCTAATTCCCCTCTGCCCCCTCTTTGCAAAAGAGGGAAGAAAATATGCTTGAAGTTCTGAAGTTCCCCCTCTTTATTTAAAGAGGGGATTAGAATGAGTTTTGCTGGGAATATTAAAAATGTACAATTGCTAACATAGTCGCAATTGGCTCTGGCTCCTCATGCGGTGGTAACATGAAGGGTCTGGAAGTTTTCAACTCCCCTTCCCCTTCGAAAATTTAAGGTAACCCCACGTCGTCAGCCAACAAAACCTGGCCTTCTTTTGGGGTTGAGCCCTTGAAAAAATATCTCTAGTACCGCGTCAATTTTAATTTTATGGGTGCGCGGCACTGTGCCAGATTGAAATTGGCAACTGCCAATTTCAATCTTGACGAGGCACTAGGGCTCTATAAAATAAGCTTGGTCGCCTTTTTCAACTTGGCCAATCGCGTACTCACTCGCAAACGTAGCGGCCGAGAGGTTTTGGTACACGCGTTCTAGTTTTCCTTTACCAAGCAGCGTGCCTTTTTGATAAATTTGAATCCATTGACCTTCGTGAGCTCCTTGATTGAAACCCTTGTCGACAATCACAAAATGTTGAGCTGGATGCACCGTCAGAACCATTCCTTTGCTCGCATGAAGTCCCTGTGCTTTCAAATTTTCGAGCACTGGCGGATTTTCGAGAGCTTTTAGTTTCTCATCATAAAATCGTTTCAGGCGTTCCATTTGAACTTGATGGCTTTCTCTTGCGCTTCTCAAATTCTCAGTTAATTGACCGATTGCAATGTCTTTTTCTTTCAAGTGGTTTTGAAGTAGCGTCATTTGGCCTTGAAGGAAAGCGCGGTTTACCAATACTTTTTCAAGTTCAGTAGTCACGAGCGCAAGCTCGCGAGACCCTTTAAATATTGAATAGGAAAGCCATCCAATGCAAATCACTGCCATTAGAAAACTTAAAATTGTGAGAAACCGGCTACGCGGAAATGAATCGTCGAATCGTCCTACAAAAATTTTATTTTCAGATTGGTCTACCTTACCAGAATCAGGTGGGGCGGGCTCCGTCGCAATTTCTACAGGAGAAGGCGCATTGTAATCTTGCTCTAGTTGAGTCAGGCTCATGGGTTTAAATCTTTTTAACTTCCTTTTTCAGCAAGCCCTGAAGGAGTAAGTGCTGCAATTTGATTGGGTCCCACTCTTCGCGCCCGACCAAGCGTTTCTTCCAAACTTCTCAACACATCTTCTTTGTCGCGATGAGTTTCTGAATCGAACTGAATAATCCCAATACTCACAGTCACTTTAATTGCCTGGCCTTCAATCTTGAATACTTTTTTGTCCACCGCATACCGGATGCGCTCAGCCACAATTCGAGATGGATCAAGCTGGGTTTCGGGCAGAATCACAACAAAACGGTCCTCACCCTTTCGGATGATGATGTCCACTGAGCGCGTATTTTCCCTGAGGAACTCTGCGACTTCTTGAATAATCACTTCCGGAAGATTGGTGCCATATTCTTTTGTTAATTTAGCCAAGGAATCCATCGCCACAATCAGAATGGAAACCGAACGTTTGTAGCGGCGGGCTCGCTCGCATTCTTCAGTCAGGCGGCTGTCAAGCAGCCGTTCATTGTACGCCTGTGTTTGAGTGTCTGTTGCAAGGCAGGACTGCAGTGTCTCTTTTGCTTTTTTGAGCTCGTAAATATGAAAAAAAACTTCTCTCGTGAGCCGGTCCCGCTCAGAAAGAAGGTCGCTCACGTAATAAGCAACCCATCCCAGAACCGCGATGGAAAGAATCAAAATAATTTGGTGGAATACGGTAAACGCCACAAAGGAAAGAATGAGCACCGGAGAAAAAAAGAGACAAAAGAAACCAACAGCAATCAGAATTTTTTTTAGCATATGAAATCCTCTTTTGAGGTCTCCAATATTTATCGGCGCAAGATTAAAAACCATTAATAGTAGTAGGGGGCACGGCATGCCATGTCCCTACTCCTCAGAAAGGTGACAGCCGCCTTTTTACGCTGCGTGCTGGAATTCCCGCGCAGCCTGCACCCTCAAAAGAACGAGGCTTTCGGCTGTCTCGTGAAGGGTTGGGAGTGCAAAGCTTCCACTAGTTCCATCAAGATTCATATGAACTCCGGGAAGATTTCCCTCGAAGAAACGTTTGATGAGTGTGGAATCTGTGATTCCAAGTGAAACCAGTTTTCGGAGAAGAAGAACTCTGACGGCGTACGCTTCTCCATATTTTGCGATTTCTTCAGCCGTAGCAAGAGAAACCGCGTCAAGTTCCTCAGTATTCTCAATTGCTTGAAGAAAACTCGATTTTAATTTTTTTAAATTATTACTTTCCTCACGCGAAATGGAAACTGCAAATGATTTCTGTGAGCGGCTTAAATCCGTTGTAAGATTTTCAAACGTTTCACTAGGAGCGAATTGCAGCAATCGGCTTGCAATGCTGCTCACTTTATTATGCCTTGAGAGCAAGTCTTTTCTGAGTACTTGGGCATTTTCTCCAGTCAATATGAAAGCTGGTTTTAAATTGTGACCGCTTCCTTGCTCAAACAAATGCAAAATGTAGGTGAGCGCTGAAAGCCTTACTAGATTTGCTTGCTTTGAGCTTCCCTTCGTTGTTAGCAAAACAATGCCGCCTGCGTCTGAAACAAGGGAATGAAAATTAAAAAGAGTGGGAAATAAATTCAATCTGTTTTGTATTTCGCCCTGGAGTTTAGTCTGGTCAATTTCCACATTTCCGTCATGAAGCGCTTTCTTTATGATGATCGCAATCATCAAATCAAGCAGGCTCCTAAAATCTTCCGGGTTTTCATTTTGAAGCTGGATGGAAAGAGTTTCGCCAGCCGCAGAAATCGCAGTTTGAAGCTGTGCTGCTTGTGAATTTGTTTTGGAGACAAACATTTCAGCGCCGGAAAATCTCAATTCTGGTCGAGCAATTTCTTTTGGAGCATTAGAACTAGAAGACGCTGGTTTTTGAGCTTCTGGCAACCGGCGAGCAGTAACAACATCCGGGTAGAAAGCGTAAGGTAATAATTTTGCCCACCAGCTTTGAAAAAATAAAAAAATGATTTCTTCAATAAAGTTGAGTTGATGAAGTCCGAGAGTCTGACGAATCTGCTCTGCATTTTCCACATGAATTTCATAGCCGACGGCACCGAATCGAAAATCACCTTTTAAAAACAGATGGCGTATTTCTTTACTCCAATGCAAGAGGCGCTTCATCGCAT
Source organism: Candidatus Omnitrophota bacterium (assembly GCA_023247075.1). Taxonomy (GTDB): domain Bacteria; phylum Omnitrophota; class Omnitrophia; order Omnitrophales; family Danuiimicrobiaceae; genus JAHFHD01. The sequence continues at coordinate 3,331 of JAHFHD010000077.1, forward strand.
CTGGTTGCGCCAAAGTCCACCCTCCTTGAAAAGAAAGCGTGAGAATTGGTTTCCATCTTGAGCTTGAGCTGTTCTTCTCCTCAGTTTTTTTAGGTTTCAAATGCTCCAAACGTATGGAGATTGATTTCAGATGGTCAAAGAAAAGTGTGAGGTCATGCTTGCCGCCCAAAACAAGGTTGGCATCGATCAAGAAAGGATTGGGGTAAAGCGAGCGAGAAAACTTAAGCTCCATAGGAATAGTTTGATCTTGCTCTGTTTGAGCCATTCCGGAATAAGCAAGGCTGTCTTCAAACTGTTGACCTGTTTCGTAGGACAAACGTCCTCCCATTTCCGGTCCCGCTGCAATTAGGCCAGGTTTGCTAGGAGATGTGCTAATGTCAAGTGGTTGATGAGCTTGATGATTGCCTGATTCACCAGAAATTCCGGAAGGAGCGGGTTGGGCAGACATAACCAATTCCTTGACTGAATTAAAATTACTGAAAAATTCAAGCAGCATCTCAAAAGAAACATAAAAATCAAGCGATGCTTGAGGCGGCGTTTGGGACTTAAGGATTTGTGCTTCAAGAACAGGCACATAAAACCAATCAACTTTTACGTCTTGAGACGTTTGTTGTTTCATGAGACCCAAAATCTCCTCCTCTTTCCAACTTGCAAGCAACGGATGGTTGAGTGATGCTTCAAGCCATCCTCCCAAACTAAATTTCGGCGGCGCATATGAAACCCATCGATTGCCAACCCGTATTTTTTGAGTTAGCGCAGAACGTTGATGCCCTCTTGATGGACGCACAATCCATTTTCGGCTGCTCCGCACAGTTTGTGTTTGAATTTTTTCAGTGCCGCTTGGAAATACTGATTTCAATTCAAATACCAAGTAATCGTGTGAATTTAAGTCTAGCGTGGAAGCATCGCTGACGTGCCTAAAGTTTCGCATTGCGATTGCTTGAATGGTTCCCTTTTCGTCTGTAATTAAAAAGGGATTGAGCTTTGCAATCGCCCGCGCCAAATCACCTTCCTCTTTGCGATTTACCTCAAAATATCTTTCGATTTTGGAAATGGTGCGTATTAATTCAAAGTTTTCTTTAAAACGTTCGAATGCCGCAATCCAAAAAAGCTGCATCATTAATTGCCGCACTTCTTCGGCATTGAGATTGGATGCGCTTAATTCATACGTTAACCATTTGATTTTGTGAAGGTTATGGTCGTCGTAATATTTAAATCCTGGCTCTTTTGTTAATGGCACCTTGGTAGATTGCCTCTGACTGTCCATTTGTATTCTCTGAGAAACTTCGTGGCCAAAATTTCTCAACTCTTTTCGGGATGACACCTTTTTAATAAATTTCTGAGCAGAAACTTGTGTTCCATTTTCCACGTACATGTGATTTGTTAGATTTTCGCCCACGTTTCGAACATACCAAATAACTCCTGAAGGCTCCAACAAAAGCGCATCTTCATGATGCTCTTGAAATGGGCGCCACCTCACAGAGTTGTTTTGTCCGACATCTACAAGAATTGAATTATTTTCAGAATCAGAATCTAATCTGAAGGTAATTTCACTTAAAATGCTCCCATCCACAAGGTATGGAAGAGTCAAGCTTTCCTTGCCATCCAATAAAGCTCTGAGAACCTCAAAACCATCGCCTTTCGTGACTGGGAGCCATGAGCTTCCTTTGGCAGAAGGCGCTTTTTTCACAGGGATGCTGCTGCGCAATTCAGTTCTCAAAATTGTCATTGCGGGAAGCCCTATTTTGGGTGACAAAGCAATCTCAGCTCTAGATTGCTTCGACCTATGCATGGGGTGCTGGCCTCGCAATGACGACTCAAGCAATATTTTATTAAATGCTCTTAATTCAGGACGCGGGAAAAGATTTTTGAGCCACGCCATAAAACTCTGTTCAGGTTTTGAAGCAGTCAAGGAAGCAGCTTCTTGTCCTGCAGCTTCTGAAACAGAAATTTCGGTCTGAATTTTTTTGGCGATTGCGCCTTGATTTGTCCTAATGAAAGTATCTGCTTTTTTGCGATTTGCATTTGCATTTGCAACCCCAGCCCATTCAAGCAAGTTTTTAAAATTAGAAAAAAATTCAAGCAAACGCTTGCCCGTCTTCTGCCCAAAATCACCATTGCCTAAAAATATTTCAGAGCTATTCAAATGTTCATTTCCACCTAAATGATGCTCTTGAAAACCATGGCTGTATTTTGCTTTCTTGATGTTCGTTTGAATGGCGAAATAAAAACCATTTCCGTTTGACCCATTCTTATTTCGAAAAGAGACGTTGAACTCTGCCTGATGCGTTTGGTCTGCACTTGTCACTGTAACAATCCGTCGATTTAGTCCCGATTCAGAAACTGTTAAAGAAACTTGGTCTAGCTTTAAATCCCACACAGGCACTACTGTTATTTTTGGGCTGTGTGATTCTTTTGGTTTTTTTGCGTCTGCCGCCGCCCTTTCTCTGTCAGCCACTTTAACGTGATATTCACCAAGAGCCTGCGTAATGAGTTCAGTTTTTTCCCCTCGCCCCTCTTCTTGGGGGCGAGGGGATGGAGAAATTGACTGTGAAGGTTTTTCACCCTCACCCCTGCCTGCCATCTGGCGGGCAGGCCGATCTTCTCCCTCTGCTTCGCGAGAGAGGGGGGGTTGAACTGCTGCAAGATTTGATGGCAAATTCCGAGTTCCCTCTGGCGCAGGAATGACGTCTTGAACATCGCCCGCATCGTCATTGCGAGAAAGCGTTCCAAGCGTCGACGAAGCAATCTCAGGTTCTGGATTGCTTCGTCGTCCCTTTGGGACTTCTCGCAATGACAGAGGAGGCGAAGTGCTTGTCTGAACAACGGGTTGCGTCAAATCAGTTGGTGATTTTTCAACCGTTGTTACCACTGACACAGGAGAAAGCTCTGTTTTTTGTGCTGCAGGTGGTTCTGGAGCAACTTCACTTGCAAATTTTCTAAAATTTCCAAAATGAAGTCCTAATCCGTAGAAAGGGACATTTAGAATGTCTTTCTCCATCTCCATCTTGATTAAAAATTTCTGCTTCATCTCTGCGGTAATTTTTGTTGAAATCTGACCTGCAACAGAGAGCAACTTGTCAAAAGCATCCTGCTCATTTTCATAAGGCTGCACTTGATAACTCATGACTCCATCTACATATTTGAAATAAATCCATAAATCAAAAGCGGTGAGGACGTCAGGCGCACTTGTGCTATTAGAAACTGCATGAAGATTAAAGTGACTAGGAATTTGAAGCTCGCGTTTCCAATCTTGAATACGACGATTTAAATCATTCAACTCATCAACAGAGGATGATTCCACTCTCATTTCCTGGCGAGGAGTTGTTGTGCTTTCAACAAAACCACCTCTTGATGTAATGGCAATGGGTTTGCCGTGCGAGCTCAAGACTGGTTCGCCGGATTGAAGAATTGCCAAATTATTTTCAAAAGGTACAAATGAAATTCCATTACCGAGAAATCCGGGCTGATTTTGAATCTGCTGAAGCGATTCCAAAAGCGGCCAGCCATTCGATGAAATAGTCTCCAAAACCGTATGGAGTTCGGTAGTTAATAAAAAATCAACGAGGGGTTTTCCAACGTCGCTAATTTGTGAAAAATGAGACACAAGCGCAATCGGCCTTAAGTGAGACGCTTCAATTGCGAAATCAGGTTTTAAAGTCAAAAGGTTCCGGTAAGATTTGGAATCTGATTCGCCTCCTAATTTTGGAGTAATTGAAATATAAGAAAAATTGTTTTCTTTTAAAATAGAGGCGAGCCCTTCCTCGTGAAATCCTCCGGTAACAAGCACGGAGCGGTCACTTCCCGTTTCTTTGAGCCGCTCGGTCATAAGCTTGAACATCGCATGTTCTCGCTCTTTAGCAAGGGTGTAAAAGGAAAGTGATTTTTGGAAGACAATGTCATCCTGAGGCCGGAGCCTTATGCGCTGGCCGAAGGATCTTGCATTTGCTAGATTCTTGGTGCTTTGAATGGCAAGGTGATTGCTAGATTCTTCGGGCTTCGCGCTCAGAATGACATCATCATTTTCAGAATAAATTCGTTTACATATTCGCGAAGGAATCAACTCATCTTTTCTGGCCAACACTTGCGTGTAATCAGCACGCGTTAACTCAAGAGAGAAAAGTTTTTCAAGCAAAAGCAAATCCTCATACACAGAAAGGAGCGATTTCTCTTCGGCTGACTGAGCAAGCTTTGAGAGAATCAATTGGCTTAGATTGTGAATTTCTTCAAACAAAGGCTTTGCACCAAGTTCACTACGAATAATTTGAACGCTGATTTCTTTTGCAAGTTCCGGGTAGGCCGTAAATTCAAATCCTTTGGAATGCGCTGCATCGTAAAAGCTCTCGTAAAAATCACGTAGAGAGCTGCGTGAAGAACCATTGCTTGAATAACACGCTTCTTCAAGTGTGCTCTTTTTAAGACAGAGCGAGAAAAATGGGTTGATTCGATTCTGCTCGCTCAAGCGGACAAGCGCTTGACGTTCTGCCTCAGCTACTTTTTGATCAAGCTTTTTTTCAAGGAGACTGAGCTTCTCAAGACGAATGACCTGCGGCCATTCAAGCTGGTTTCTTGGGTCAGTAAAGTCAATCCCAAGGGTTTGTTTTGCGTAGCGAGAAAGTGTTGCGAGATGACTCAAAAAATGCTCGGTTGTATTTTGAAAGCCAAGGTACAACTTAAAAAACTCGCGGAGCTCGCGGTTAAAGTGAAGTGATGTTTGCGTCAACACTTCTGATTTGAGGCGCATTAAAAAGCGGCTTGTAACTGCTTCTTGCCTGAGTGCTTCACGGAATGCTTTGAGATTTTTCAGGTACAGCTCTGGATTTTCAACTCCGTAGCCCTGAATTCTGTCATTGCGAGACAGAGTTCCAAGTGTTGTCGAAGCAATCTCTGAAATGAGATTGCTTCGTCCCGGCTGCTTCGTAGCCAGTCCTCGCAATGACAAAGAAGACTGCGTGACAATGTCATTCAAATATTCATCAAACAAAAACGCTTCGGCTCCACCGGCAGCACCTTTTTTGACAAGCGCGTCTAGAGTTTTTTGGTTGGATTGGGCATCTGGGAAAAATTGAAGAAGTGACGGGTCAAGCTTTCCAAATCCACCTTCTAAAAAGAGAATATTGAAGTGGTATTCTTTTTTAAGAAATTCGAGGAGCTCTTTGATTTTTCCCTGAGCTTCGTAATTGCCATGCGCTTCACTAATGTGAACCACAAGCGGCCCTGTGCCAGTGCTTCGCTTCTCAATTTGGCCGAGTGAGATTGGGATTTCAATTGAATTTGCAAGAGAGGTAATCTCAACTTCGGGATGGAAAACTTCAGAAGTTAGTTTAGGGAGGTCAATTTGAGGGGCAACGGGACTTGACCAAACGACTGTGTCAAGTGTAAGGCAAAAAATAAGTACCGTAGAAACAACCTTAAAAAACCGGTTTGAAACGATTGCCTCCAAAGATTGAACCCGCCTTCACAAAAGATTTCCCTGTCAAAAATCTGAAATTGGGAGGGATTGTTCGTTCGTAAAGGCCATAATTTACAGGCTCCATCTCCTAAAGTCAATGTATTTACCACTTATTTAGTAAGATGTTAATAAGCTAATCCTAAATCTAAAATTAACTCTATTTTAGCCTTTCTTTAAAATAGGGGATAATTAGTAACTGTTTAGCCCATTGAAGTTCATAACAGGCTTGTCATCCTGAACGCCACATCTTGCGAGTGCGCACATCATCGTGACGGACATCAAGTCCGTCACACTTCCGGAGAAGAACGTCAAGTTCTTCCCGGAAAGTGCTCGCACGAGAAAACGCGCAGTGCGATGAGTACTGGCGCATTAACGCCGGCAAAAGCGCGAGTGAAGGATCTAGATTCGCCAGATTCTTCAGTTCGCCCCGCAGAATAAATTTACGGGGCTCCTTCAGAATGACATAGTTTGTGAAGCGCTTCAAAACGCTAAACAAACACGATAATTAAGCGCGGTCGAGGCGGAGCTGGCCACAGGCAGCATCAATGTCCCGGCCTGCCGTTTGACGAACGGTTACGCGGACATGAGCCTGCTCAAGCAAACTACGAAACTTTTCAACGCCAGCGGGATTCGGCCGCTCATAGGTCATTTCATGGATGGGATTGTAGGGAATCAAATTAACTTTGGCGCTGAGGCGATTCGCAATTTTCGCAACCCCGTGCGCTTCTTTTTGGGAATCATTAACACCCCGAATAAGCGTGTATTCAAAAGTGATTTCGCGTTTGAGTGTCTTCTTGATTTGTGCAAGTGACTCCACAAGCTCCTCAATTCCATATTTGCGATTAATTGGGACCAGCTCACTCCTCAGCTTTTGGTCGCTTGAGTGAAGTGAAATTGAAAGCCGCACTCGCCCACGGGAGTCTTTGACAAATTGTTCGATTTGGGGCGTGAGTCCACTCGTTGAAAGTGTAATCCGCCGCCCACCCAAACCAAATCCCCAATCAGCAGTCAAAATTTCAAGCGCTCTCATGGTTGCATCATAATTGTCAAGCGGCTCACCCATTCCCATAAACACAACATTGGTCACAGAGCGGCCGATTTTTTTTGCAATCTGTGAAACTTGTTCCACAATTTCACCAGCTGAAAGATTTCGCCCAAACTTTCCTTTTCCTGATGCACAAAAACTGCAGCGGATTCGGCATCCAAGCTGGGTTGAAACACAAACCGTGAAGCGCTTCCTACTTGCTGGTTGAGACGAAGGAGCCATTTTTTGTTTGAACTTTTTTCTCCCGCTCTTCACTTCATCAAAATCATCCTCAACGTCAGAGCCTCCCTGCACAATCAAAACACTTTCTAGCAGATGGCCATCTTGAGTTTTCATCAAATACTTAACGGACTCCCCATCTTTTGATTCCGGAGCGCTTTCAAGCTGCAGAGCTGAGACGCTCGCAATCTTCTCGAGCTCATCTGCGAGTGACTTGGAAAGATTGGTCATCTCTGAAAAATTCATCGTATGTTTTTCGTGAAGCCATGAAAGAATCTGAGAAGCGCGGAAAGTGGGAATGTTCTTGGTTGTGAGAAAAGCTTTTAACTCGTCAGGCGAAAGTGACCTAAGGTGTAATTTGTCCATAGTTGGTTTTAGTTTGTCATTCTGACCCCACAGAAACCAAAAGTCTTTTGTGGGGGAAGAATCTAGCTTTCACTAAATCCTCAGATCCTTCGGTCGGCCTTCGGCCTCTTTCAGGATGACAGGAAGAAAGTGAAATTATTTGTAACATAGTTCACTTTCTCAACTTAAACCCGGTTTTGAATAAAAAAACAGTCGCGGAAAACAAAACTAAAAAGAAACATCCCGTCACCAAAAATGAGGTGGCAATCGGCGCGTCTGATGTCCCAAGCATCCCAAAGCGCATCCCATCCACCATGTAAAAAATAGGGTTGGCATGCGTCAAGACTTGA
>JAHFHD010000165.1 GCA_023247075.1 Candidatus Omnitrophota bacterium
AATATCACTTTCCAAACTTTCCTTTAATTTATTGAGTTCTGTTAGCCACTCATTCAATCTGTGAATCGTAAAAAAGAAACCGCTCATTTTTTTTGCTTCGCTAAGCCGGGCAAGTTCCCGAATAGATTCTGTACGTTCTAAAACAAATTCGGTGAGGCGTTTCATGCGTCGTTCATTATTTCCGGTCTTCAGTTCAAGAGTCAAAATTGCATTCCATTCCCGTGTCTCGATGAGTTCATCTACATTAATACCGCGCTGCTTGAGCCCAGCAAAATAACTTAAGAATCCTGCATCATCTATGTTTTCAATTGGGTTTAAATCGCGGCCAAGCGCTTTCCCAAGTTTTCCTTTTAGTTGATTCATGGAAGCAAAAATTTCTTCAAGCGTAGCATTACTAAATTCACCTTTGACGGACTGGTAATGAGTGGCCCAATAGCCGACAATGCCGCGAAACTTTGGGTCAGCTGAAGTGGCAAGCTCTGTGGCAGAGACGCCGGCATCAATACCATACACCTCTCTAAAATCTGAGTTGTTCAGAATCACCGAAAGGTTTTCAAGCATTTGATCGACTGTGAGCCGGCTGTCCGGCCAGCGAGTAACCAGTTCTCCATTTTCCCGATTTGGCTCTGTAAACACCGCTAGGAATGCTGCGTAGGTAAAATCAGTTCCAAATAAATCCTGATAAGCCTGTTTTGACTGAATTTCCTCCATTCTTAAAACCGATTCAGGGGCAGGGTCAAGGTTAGAACCCAAAAATCTTGGTGGGATGGAAAGCTCCCCGGTAATTGGGTCTCCAAATATTTCAATTCTTTCTAATTTTCCTTCTCCAAAATCTTTCGTCGCAACGTAAAGCGGCTGAATCGGCGTCAAGGCTGAATTGTCAGGGAGTTGACTGCCTTCCTGAAAAAGTGTCGGGCTATTTGTCCACTTCCACGTCCACCACGTATTTAAAATGACGTGAAATCTTTTTCCATCAGCTTCAAGTGAAAGTTTGGCCTTTTCGACTTCAGCATCACTCAGGCGATTTTGAGCGTTGGAATCAAGTACCTTAAAAATCTCTGCCACTTTATCATCCGAGTCATTAATTTGCTGAATGCGTTCCGCTTCAGACGTGGGAATTTGTTTTTCAGGTTCTTTGACTTTTGCGAAGGATGCTCGAGTGGCATCCGGCTTCTTTAACGTTTCCGGAACGATTTGAAAATTACCCCTAATTGATTGGGGCGCTTGGGTAGATGGTGACACAGTTGTTGCTGACGGCAATATTTCAGGCGACTTTAAAATATCTTGAGAATCAAATCCAAGTACTTTATGAACTCTCTTAATCCCTTCTTGAAGTTTTTGGTAATTCCCGTCATACTCATGTTTTACATTAGCTAATTCTTCTTTTAATTCTGTCGTCACATCTTCTTGCCCTTTTTTTCTGTCAACCTTCTTAATTTTTTTCTCTAATTCAGAAATATAACGGCCTGCGTTTACCAGGTAGTCATCAAGCGACGTTCCATTCTTTACTTGTGATTTATCTGCCTCTTCAAAAAAGGCGAGTAAGTCAGTATGAGCCCCCACTTTTGCTTTTGGATCTTCAATATTTTGTATTTGAGTATGTCGGGCATTCAATTCATCTTCCATTTCTCTTTTCGCAGTCATGACAGCCAGGCCATTTTCACTCATCGCCTGTTTCAATTTTTTTAACTTCTCATAATCTTTAGTAGAAAAAAGTTGATTAATAGTTTTGGACGCATCTGACGAATTAGATGATTGGGAAGATGTGTTTGCTCGCAAAAGGTCAACTTGCGAATCCTTAATTTTTTCATACTTCGCATTCGTCTGTCCAATCAATTTATAAATGCTCGCTCTTTCTGCCGTGAGTAGTGCACTTTCGTCATAGGTCTTTGGCAATGCATCACGGCTTGCAAGAGCTTCGTAGTATTTTGTAATAACATCTAACTCTTTGTCATACTGCTTACTGATTTGGTCAAACGCGTCTACCCTTTGTTTTGATGTCTTTCCTTCGTCATTGGCGATTACTAACTTCTTCTGAATAACCTCATCACCTTTTTCAATTTGGTCTTTAACATCACGTCGTAGGTCACCGAGTCCACCTGAAAAGATTTGTTTTTCTAGTTCTAAATCTTTTACTTTCCCCTCTACAACTGGGGTACTTTGGGCTGGTGGCGGGGCTGTTTTCGCTGCATTAAGCTTAGCCAACTCGTCCTGAAAAACTTGATCGCGTTTCTCAAGAAACGCTTTGTACTCTTCCTGTGCTCGCTTAAGCTCTTCTGTCACTCGATTTAATTCATCAGTCTTGCTTGTGTTTTTTATTACTTCTTTTTCTAGTTTCTGCTTGTATTTTTCAAACCACTCTAAGTATTTTTCTTCCGCCACTCTCAATTTTACATAGTCGCTAATATTTTTACTGGTCCAGTTTCCATGTTCATCTTGCATGGGTTTCATCAAATCATTTTTTATTTTTTCGGTTTGCTTTACGTTAGCTTCTAAAGTAGCTAAGTTTGGGCTAAACAGTGAACCAATTTTCCCTGCAAAATGCCGCGTAGCATCTGCTGCTGCGCTGACAGGCGTCGCAAGACTAAAATTAAATTTGTTTTTTTCTTTCGCTTTTCTTTCTTTCTCTTCACGCTCACTAGCGTCTTTTTCAGCTTTCTCGCGTGCTTTCTCTACTTCTTGCTGAGTTTTCTTTTCTTCTTGTGCTTTTTTGTGCTCAGCTTCTTTAGCGGCACGGCGATTCTGCTCTGCTTGTAGCTGCTCCTTCTTCTCCTGTTTCTCCACCGCCTTTTTAGCTAATTGCTCCTGTCTTGTCTTTTCTTTGGCGTCACGCGCCTCTTGCTCTTTAGTAATTTTTTCTTGTTTTAGTTTTTCCTTTGTAGCAAGCTTCTCTGCTTTTTTTTGTTCCTCATGCTTCCTTATAGCCTCTAAATTTGCGAGATTTTTTCGCCTCAGTTCTTCAATTTTTTTTACTTTATCATCACTAGCTGTGTCTGTTTTCTCATTTGGTTTCAAAGATGGAGTAAGTTTTTCAACAGGTTCTTCTTGAGAATTCTCTTTATCTATGTCCGTTTTGTCTTCGTGGGTCGCAATATTATGACCATCCAAAATAACTTCTTCGGATTTCCCGTGTTGACCGAAATCTTGAACTTGAGCGTCTGTAAGCCCAGTTTTACTAATAAAAAGTATTTCGAGTGGCAAGTCCTTTAAAGATGAAATATTATTCAGGTTTGCAATTAGTGAAAGTTTAAGTTCTTTCAACGTTTTCACATGAGCAAGCGGCGACACATCAGCCACACTTGTACCAGAAAGATTAAGCTCTCTGAGCTTTGAATTGCTTAAGCCAGAAATTGATTCAAGTTTTTTATCCCAGGCAATAGAAAGAGTTTCAAGCGTTTTCATGTCCGACAATGCTGACAGGTCGCTTACGCTCGTCTCATCAAGTAAGAGTTTCTCAAGCGGTAAGTCCTTTAGCGGCGAAATATTTTCTAATGCCTTGTTTCTACTAAGCTCAAGTATTTTTAATTTTTTCATAGAAGTGAGCACATTTAATTCAGTTACATTTGTACCACTAATAAAAAGCTCTTCAATCTCAAGTCCTTCCAAAAATGAAATATCTTTTAAACTTGGATTCTCGGAAAGATTTAGCTTCTTCAAACTCTTGACATCTTTAAGCGTCGAAAAATCTGTAACTCCTGTATGTGACAAATCAAGTGACTGAATGGAAAGACCGCGAAGTGGCGAAATGTCTTTAATATTTCCTCTACCAGAAAGATCAAGGTACGTAATGACTTGCGCATTAGAATCATACCGAATATGGTCATTAACTAATTCCTTGTCAGCGCTTGATAAAGCAAAGTGCAGAAAATTTTTC
>JAHFHD010000166.1 GCA_023247075.1 Candidatus Omnitrophota bacterium
AGCATGGCATTGCATGGACTGCCTAAGTTTGACATGGGGTACATAGCCGTGCATATTTTGACCAGGTAATCTAAAATACTACTTTTTATTCAATTTGTGCAACATTTAATGGTGGGTCTTATGAATCAAGATGGAGAAAATCAATTTTTGACGGTGGAAGACGTCGCAAAACGATTTTGTGTCGACATGACAACCATTTACCGCCTTGCGCAGAAAGGAAAGTTACCTGCGATTAAAATTGGAAGTCAGTGGCGGTTTCACCAGTCAAGCCTTAAAAATTGGATTAAACAGCAGGAAAGCAGACGGAAAGAGTTTCGACCATGACGATAAAATTAGAATTAATAAAAGGAGATGAATTGTGAGCGGTATTTTTTTAGATTCAGGTGATGTTTCTGAAATTAAGAAATTTCAAGCGATGGGCATTATTCGGGGTGTCACAACAAACCCATCGATTCTTGTCAAGCAGGGAATCAAGGGAGGGCTTCCGGGAGTGCACGTACATTGCATTCAAATTGCAAAACTCATCGACCCGCTCCCGCTTTCCGTTGAAGTGACCAACAATGACCCGGATGGCATGAAAAGCCAAGCGCTTGAATTTTCAAAATGGGCAGCCAATATTAATTTAAAAATTCCAATTCATGGTCCCAATGGCGAGCTTGAGAATTTGAAATTAGTTCACGAACTTGAAAGTTTCCACAAGGTGCGAGTCAACGTGACTGCGATGATGAATGTTCAGCAGTGTTTCCTTGCTGCGATGGCAGGAGCCACTTACGTGTCGCTGTTTGGAGGACGGATAAATGACATGGGGTATGACTCCTGTAAAGAGATTTCCAGGTTGCGCCATCTCCTTGATGAATTCAAACTGCCAGCTCAAATTATTGTCGGCTCATGCAGAGAAGCACTTAATATTATGGAATGGTTTGAAGCGGGCGCTCACATTGTGACCGCGCCTCCAAAGTTTCTTGAAACGTTAATTATTCACCCACATTCAAAGGAAACAGTTTCTCAGTTTGTCAAAGATGGTGCGCGCCTTGAAGATTGGAAAGTTCGAGAAGCCAAGTAGCAAAGTTCTAACAAATCCTGTGATGGAAACGACTCAAGAGTCATTAAGTCATGTTTCTTACAAAGTCTCAAATTTTTTATCGACATTGGCGAACCGCTTCATCTGGCTTTTTGTTGCTTTTCTATTGATTTATCTTTTTTGGCTTGCAGTGCAAATCAAAGTGAATTTTTTTGACACCTATTCGATTTTCGCCAATGCAAAGGGAATTGGAACCGGAAGTCACGCTAGTTATTTTAAAGACCGCCCCACACTCCTTCCTCTTTTGATTGCTCCCTTTTTTACTCTTGAAAAACTTTTGTCGCAAGATGGCTTTGGAGAGGTGGCCTCACGGATTCTTCACGTGGTTTGCTTCGGTCTTTTTTTGTGGATGGTTTACCAATTTTTAAAACTTCATCTGAGTCAGTGGACAGCGCTTTTGGGAATGTTATTTTGCGCTTTAAATCGGATTTTAATTCACTATGCCCCATTTGTCAGAGAGGACATTCCGGGTGCTTTATTTACCGCTTCCGTTTTTTACTTTTATTTGCGTCTGCCGCGCTACCAAAAAATCAGCCATTATGTCTGCTTGTCTTTTTTGACTGCTGCTGCAATTTTGATGCGATTTAATTTGGCACCAGTCATCTTCTCCCTAATTGTTTCTTATGAGTTTTTGAGCGGGAAAGCAAAAGTAACTTTTCATCGCGGGATTCAGGTTCAAATTAAGGATGCGTGGAAGAAAATTATTTTTTTATTTGTGATTCCGGTTACGCTTTTTTGTGTGATTTCTCCTATTGTCTATGTGCTTGCCGGCCGGGCGCCACTGGGTACAGCGCCTCAGAAATTTTTTCATGACCGTTTGATTCAAATTCACACACTAAAATCTGTCATGGAGCCGTGTTTGGATTCAGTTGCACAGAATGTGACATTTATCCTCGATTCTTTCACACTTCCAGTCTTTTGCCTGGTCTTAATTGGATTTGTGCGTGCCTGGCAAAAAAGGCAGGAAGGTGCGTTTTTTCATACCCTTTGGTTCTCAATTTTCTTCTTCACCCAGTGCTTCTTAATTCGCCACAATGAGGTGCGCTATTTATTTCCTCTTTTTCTTCCACTTTACTATTTTGCAGGGTTTGGGTTGAACGAATTGCTAAGTGGGCTCAAACACCTGATGCCAAAATTGCATGTTTCCGTTTTATTTCAGCGGGGATGTGTGATGACGTTCTTCCTCAGCATTTGTGCGGTTCCGGTGCGTGCAGGGGTCGAAGAAATGCTTAGATTTCAAGACCCATTTTATAAATCAACGATTGAGCGAGACATATGTCGTGACGCAAAGCAAATGGCCGGTGGCCACCAGGTTTGGTGGTTGGGTACTATGTACCCCATATTTCCTAACGATTATGTGTTTGACCTAGAAGAAAAATATGCCTATGTTTACCACATGTACAGCAACACCTGTACGTATTACCTTGACGAACATATTGACGTATTGAGCAATTTTCATTCCAAAGTTTCACAAGACTGGAAGCGGGTTGAGGTGAAAGGAATCGCTTCAGGGGTGGGTGACGGAGATGTCCTCCTATTTAATCCAGAAACAACTGCTCATATGACCACAGACCTTAATGAGTTGAAAAGTCCGCTTGTCATGGAGCGAGTGAGAATTCTTGACTTTGTGCCCCAACTGAATATGAAGGGTGAGAAAAGATTAACCTTTAGATCTGAACGTCACCCATTTGCCAAAATTTACTTAATTTTGTCCGAAAATGGATTAGAAATTTCAGGAGCTGGATTTTCAGATGATCTTTACGAGCTTTATTTTTCAGTCCCTAAGGTCGAACACCCTATAAATATTTCACTTTTCAATACAAAGAGCGGACAATTTTCCATTCAATTTTCAAACGTGAAAAAACTCCCTCAACTTGATAAAATTCTTCTGGTGACTTATGACACAGCACATCCAATTTGGCCAAATCTAATTTCAAAACAAAATCATCCGAAGGGGTTGTGACTTGGACTGGTAAATATGTTTAAGAAAATCAGTATTGGTTTGGTGACTTTCATCTGTGTTGTGTCGTACTCTTTAGCTCAAGCGCTCGCAAGTAATTTGCGAGAAACTCCGGTTGTTCAAGTGGTCCGCGATTGGAGTCCTTCTGTTGTCAACATCAGCACCGAGCGCGTTCTTTATTTGAAGCAGCAGCCTTTTTGGAATGGCTATGGCCCCATGTTTGACGACAAGTTTTCAGATTTTGTAAATCGCAACACGCAAACCATCCAAAAAGAAGTTCGTCTGAAGGGAATTGGTTCTGGTGTGATTATTCATGACGATGGGGTGATTGTGACCAATGCACACGTAGTCAACATGGCGAGTAAGGTCTACGTGGTTTTTAGCGATGGCGTCACCTGTGACGGAGAAGTCATTTTGATTAATCAAGTGGATGATCTTGCCTTTGTCAAAGTGAAACCGCCTCACCAGTTGAAGTCAGTTCATTTGGCCAATCCGGATGATATTCGGATTGGTGAAACCGTCATTTCAATTGGCAATCCATTTGGACTTGAAAATTCTGTGAGCGCCGGCATCATAAGTGGAAAAGCACGCAACTTTGCGTTGCCAAAAACACAGCATCTATTTACCGACCTCGTTCAAACAGATGTGTCAATTAATTTGGGCTCAAGCGGAGGCGCACTTCTCAATTTGGATGGAGAGCTGGTGGGTGTGAACCTTGCTGTCATTGAACAAGCACAGAACATTGCTTTTGCGGTGTCGGTGCGTAAAATTAAAGATGGTCTTGACTATTACAAAAGTCTCAAAGAGCAGGGAAGATTCCAAAATTA
>JAHFHD010000078.1 GCA_023247075.1 Candidatus Omnitrophota bacterium
ATGTTACCACTTCTAAGTAAGCTAATTAAAATATTCTTCTTGGTAGGAAATATTTTTATTTTCTGCGCTTTTCTTGACACCTCTCACAGCCTCAATAAAAAGGGCAATCATCTGTTTGAAGAAAAGAAATACCAATCCGCGCTCGAAACATACCGAAAAGCTCAGATTCGTGCGCCAGAAAAGCCTGAAATTCGCTACAACGAAGCTGCATCGCTTTACCATCTTGACCAATTCGGAGAAGCGCAGTCTCAACTGAATAAAGCACTTGAGCTTGCTCCCACAAAAGATCTTCAGGCACGCGCCTGGTACAACTATGGGAATGTGGCATATCGCTTAGGTGACTTTGAACAGGCGATTGAGGCTTACAAGAAAGCTTTAGACCTAAAGCCTGATGATGTTGACGCCAAATTCAATCTCGAACTTTTAAAAAGAAAAAAAGATTCATTTGAAATTAAGCAAAAAGAGCGTGACAAGGAAAAGAAAAATAATCCTAAAAAGAATAAACAGAACCAAAACCAGAACCAGAATCAAAATTCATCCGGTGGCGGTGGGCAGTCTAGCGCCCAGAATCAGCAAAATCAAAACTCTGGCAAGTCTGGGGCTAACGGACAGTCTGGTGAGGGTGACCAAAAAAACAACGACCAGAATAATCAAAACAACAAGGGAGATGAGAACAAAGACAAGAAAGACAAGGATGAGGAATCCGAATCCATGCCTCAATTTAAACCAAATTCAGACAAGTCACCCCAGCAAGAAAATCAAGCTGAGCAACCTCAGGGTGACAATGATGACCAAAAAGACCAGAAGCAACCAGAGCCAGATCAGATTCAAAATTCAGAGTCACAAGGTGAATCAGAACAAAAATCAAAGGACCAGCGAACTGGACAAGGTGGAGGTCGACTTTATCAAGGACAAATGTCCCGAGAAGATGCTCTTCGCATTTTGGATGCATTAAAAAATGGTGAACAAGGACTCCAAATTTTAAAACGGCCACCGAAACAAACTGACAAAGAACCTGACCGAGATTGGTAGTTTTACTCGAGTTTTAATTAAAAATACAGAGGAGGACTTTAATGCTGAACGAACAAATCATAACCGACCTTACGACAAGCATGAAGCAGAGGGATGAACTTAAAACCAGTGTGCTTCGAATGCTAAAATCAGCTGTAAAGAACAAGGCGATTGAAAAAAAGGTTCAATCACTCGATGACTCTGAAATTCTCTCAGTCATTCAAAAGGAAATCAAACAAAGACGGGATTCTATTGAGGAATTTAAAAAAGCTGGCCGCCTTGAGTTAGTCGCCAAAGAAGAAAAGGAAGTCCAAATACTTGAATGCTACTTACCAAAGCAGTTAACCGACGATGATTTAAAGAATCTCGTACTGAGTATCATCACACAGACCGGAGCAAAATCTAAGGCTGACATGGGCAAGGTAATAAAGGAAGTGATGGCGAAAGCTCAAGGACAAGCTGATGGCAAACGAATTAGTTCAGTTGTCGCATCATCACTTGTGAACACCTAATTATATTTTACATAAGATACATTATCGGACGTAATAAAACAGTAATTAATTCCTTATTCTTTCAGATATCGCTTCCGCCGAAACACATCACCTTTTAATGATGACACGCGGTCCACGAATAATTGCCCATTTAAATGGTCAATTTCATGTTGAACGCAAATCGCTTCTAATCCCACGGCATGATGGCGAATTGTCTCGCCAGCTAAATTCAAATACTCGATTGTAACTGTCTCAGAGCGAATCACATTTGCAGTAAAATCTGGAAGGCTCATGCACCCTTCTCGCACGACACAATTGCGCGACACAGCGGACGCGAGAATCTTTGGATTAATCATAAAAATTGGACTTGTAGCCGTCTGTTTTTTTGTCAAATCAACAATAGCAATTTGCTTTGAGATGCCGATTTGTGGTGCTGCTATTCCAATTCCACCAGGTTGCTGTTTCATTGTATTCCAAAGGGTATTTACAAATGTGCTGAGCGCAGCGTCAAACCGGGTTACCAAATCACATTCAGCACGTAAAACTGGGTCTGGAAAAATTCGGATTGGAAGTATTTTCACAAGCTACTAAGCAGTAAGTGGCTCAATCGGCTTAAAGGAAAGTGGTATTTTGAGGCGTTTTTCAAGGGTTTTAAGGGCTTTCACGATGCTTTCCTTATGTGAACCTTTTCTAGGCATATCAACCTCCAAAATCAGTGCGTAAGCAGCCTTTTTGCCATGACCTAAAATTCGAGACTTGAGATCAGTCACATTAAGCCCCCGTAACGCAAAAAGTTGACATATTTTGTGAACAATGCCTGCCTGGTCTCTCCCCAGAACTGACAGAATCCACGGCACGGTTCCATAGGCATGTTTTTCTCCCCGGACCAATCTTCGGTTGATTGCGCGAACTGTAATAGTTAAACCCATTTCCTTTTCAAGAGTAGAAATCTCTTTCTGAAACAAAATTGCGCTAGCCAAAGTTTTAAAAGCAGCAAGAGCAATCATTGCAAACTCGCCCTCAAGAATGGTCATGCTTGCATCCTCAAGATTACCTCCTGCGTCAAAAATAGCACCGCTTAAACTTGCAATAATTCCCGCCTGATCTCTTCCCGTGATGCTAATGACTAGTCGCATTATTCCCTCTATTTTCGTTCGGCCTATTACCACCGCACGCTCTTTTCTTAACCCATTCAAGTGCCTTTTCTTTGATGTCAAGGGTTCCCTCAAGTTGAAGTTGATATGCTTCCTCTAAAATTTTCTTCATTTCTGGACCAGGCTTAATTCCTACCGCGATTAAATCATGACCATTCAAAAATGATTTTGGTTTTAAATCTTCTACAGCAAATTCTTTTTCCTTATTTTTTAAAAATTGGTACAACTCAAGCTTCCCGTGCGATGCCAGGCAATCAATCCGGTGCAGCTCAAGTTCAAGTGAAAAATTGTCGCGTGCAATAAACTGCTTCAACTTTCCAATGCGCATCTCCTTCACGTTGGCAAACTTCATATGATTCTCCACACAGGAAACAATGCTGTCAATTTCCCGATTTGAAAATCGCAATCGTTTTAAAATCTCTTTTGACATTTCAGCGCCCACGTGTGCGTGATTATTAAATCGGATGCGCTTGCCGTCATCTGAAAAAGTATTAGGTTTCCCGACATCATGAAGAAGAGCGCCCAGCGCAAGTACAGGCGAAGCATTGTCCTTAAGCTGGTCAAGCAGCATTCGCGTATGAACAAACACATCCCCTTCTGGATGAAACTCAGGCGGCTGCGCCACTCCCTTCATTGCTGTAATTTCTGGAAGCACTTCTTCAAGAAGCCCGCTCTGGTCTAGAAGGTCGAGCGCCCGTCCTGCATTTGAACGCGTTAACATTTTGACGAGCTCATCCCGAATCCGTTCTTGACTTACCAAGTGAATAGTTTGCGCCAATTTTTGAATTGCGGCCCACGTTTTTTCCTCAATTCTAAAATTCAAATTTGCGGCGAATCGAATGGCTCGTAAAAGTCTCAATTTATCTTCGCCAAACCGCGCTTCAGGGTCTCCAATCGTTCGAATGACTCCACCTTGAATGTCCCGCTCCCCATGAACAAAATCAATCACCCGCTCTTCAATTGGATTGTAAAACATTCCATTGATTGTAAAATCTCTACGGTACGCATCTTCCTCTGGAATTGTAAAAGAGACTGAATCTGGATGGCGGCCATCATGATACCCCCCTTCCCTGCGGAATGTAGCCACTTCAAACTGGTCTTCATCCATCAGCACAAGCAAAACCCCGAATTGCTTTCCAACAGGCACATGCCGTGGAAATAGTTTGGCTACTTCATCCGGTGTCGCGACTGTGGCAATGTCATAATCCTTCGGACCTACATTCATCACCAAATCACGAACACAGCCTCCAGCAAAATAGCTAACAAAACCATTTTGAGTGAGTGTTTTGACAATTTGAATCGCTTTTTGCTTTTTAATTAAGTGGGTCATATTGACTAACAAATTTCAAAAGATTCTAATTTACCATTTTGAGGTACTGTTTCAAGCCAATGCGTTTCAACATGCTCTACATGTGCTCCTTTTGGTCCGCGAGCGCACCACTGAATCAATTGCTCGATTGCAGCAGTCTCACCTTCAGCACAAATTTCAACCCGTCCATCCCGCAAATTTTTGACAAAGCCGTACAAACCATATTTCTGAGCAATTCGGACTGCACTTGCCCGGTAGAAGACGCCCTGCACGCGACCTGAAATAAAAAGATGGATGCGCTTGGTCATAATGTTTTAAGTTTTGGAATTATGAAAAATCCAAGCATTAAAACAAGACTCATCATAATAAGCAGCATTTGAAAACCGATGAGATCTGATAAATAGCTGCCCAAGATTTTAAAAACAGCTTGTCCCAAATTGTATACGCTTGCCATCATTGCAAAAAGACATCCTTCGATGTGTGTGGTGTGCGAGAGGCGTGCTGCGCCAGTTAAAAGGGGCAGCAAAGCAAGGTATGTCAAAAGCCCAGAGAAAATAGTTACGGAAATCGCAGTCAATTTATTTTGAATCAATAAAGTTGAAAGCACATCCAGAATGGCAGTTAAGAATCCCAAATAAAGCAGCTGCTTGAGCGAAAGTTTTTTCGCCAAAAGTGTAAATAACACACAACCCACTGCTGCACCGCACCAGCCAACGCTGCTCAAAACTCCTAAAAATAGCTCGCTCATCTTCAAATGTTCCCGCAAGTAAAAGAAAAAAGGCGTTCCACTAGCACCTTCGACAGACCCAACGACAAAGATGAGAAGAAACCATCTGAAATCTGCTTGAGCTAAATAACGAAAGCTTTCAAGAATTGGTTTTAAAACATTCGTGCGTTCACACTGCCCAACCGCTTCTTCCTTAATGAAAAATGAAACGCCAAGCGAAATCATCGGAAGACAACTCGTCATTAAAAAAATTGGCTTTGCAGGAAATTGTGAAGCTAGCACTCCTCCGGTAACACCGGCAATAATAGACCCAAGACTACGAGCACCCCATGAAATCCCTTGGTAGATTTGAGCTGTTTTTTCGTTTGAATGCTCCACAACCAAACCATCCGTAATAACATCTGTGGCTGCAAATCCAATATTGGCGAGAAACATGGAGAGGACAAACTGAGCAGGAGTTGGTGGCGCAAAAGCAAGCATGACCCATCCAATTGATGACAAAATTGAACAGATGACTAGGTAGGGCTTGCGTCTTAAATGCCAAAGTGGAATCGAATCTGAAATAGCCCCGTAAATAATTTTAAAAAACCAGGGTGCCGTTGCAATGGAACTGTAAAGAGCAATTTGGGAAATGCTAAGCCCTTGATTCCTTAAATAAATTGGCAGCGCGATGCCAGCAATTCCAAGTGCACCCTGAATAAAATAAACGACAGTGGCGAGCCACAGAACATCCCAATGAAACTCTTCGTGTGCTGCCGAAATAATGTGATTTGAAGTTGCAGGTTCCTTGGGCATTAGCTGGTTGATTGTGCAGATAAATCTTTTTTAACGGCTAAAACCAAATCGTGATTCCGCACCCTTTGAATGACTCCCAGACCCACTTCCATTCCCTTAGCTGCCTGCTGTACCGGTTTGTGGTCAATTTGAATCGAATGTACTTCTTGCTTAAAAGCAGTTGTTTTCCCTTTAAATTCCAGTAAATCACCGATGGAAAGGGTTCTCTTGAGTTTAATGACTGCCGCATCTACTTTTGGAAAATAATGGGTTACAACCCCAATCACCTCAGCTGATTTTTTACTCCGTTTATTCGATGGCTTTGCCTTTTTTGCCTGTTTTTTATTTGATTTTATTTTTGGCTTTTTGGCAGATTTTGTACTGCTTTTTGTAGGATGTTTTTTTGTAATGCGTTTGGTCTTAGGCTGATTTTTCTTTTTGCTCACTTTCCGTTTCATCTTTCCTCCGCTCGTTAGAAGGTACCTGTGTTCGAAAGGTGTCAGCTTTTTTAAAAATCCAAGAAAACAAATTTTCGCCAAATACCTGAATAGTTGAAACTGTTTTGTCTGTTCCGCGAGCGATTACCTGATTAGATGCATCCATCACATCGTAAGTATCTTTGCCGACTTGATTAAGAGTCTTTTTTATTTTTCCGTCACTCGGTTTATTTGCAGAACTTTTGTTAAGCGAAACAAGAGCCTCCTTGCGGCCTTCTACTTCTTTAATTTTCACATCTGCACTGTCGTCTGAAAAACAAACAAAGTTTGGGATTAGAAAAATAATTAAAACTAATACAACCATCCAAAATCGTGTTTGTTCGCGTTGGAGCATCATTTTACATTTACCCCTTCAAGTGGCTTTACTTCAGAATGCGTAAGTGCTCGTACATGGTCAATCGAAACAAGCTGGCCTTCAAATTGGTCAAGCTTTCGCTGAGTGCGCTCGTGGGCATTCTGTGCATGATTGAGATGAGTCCCCAAAGTGCTAAATTCATCTAAAATTTTTGAAAAGCCACTGCGCATATTCACGAGCGATTCAGCAATCTCGCGCGCTGCTTCGTCAATTTTGAGGCCGCGCAACCCAAGTAAAATGACTTCAAGGTAAGCATAAAAACTATTGGGTGAAACCGGAATCACGTGATGCGCGAGCGAATACCGGGAAAGCGATTCACCCCCCATTGACTCTGAGCCTGAGCAAAGCATTTCATAGTACACATTTTCGGCTGGAACATACATCATCGCAAAGTCAAATGTCCCTTCAGTTGGACAAATGTAGCGCTCTGCAATTGCATCAATGTGTCGCTTGATGTCACGAGCAAATTCACGGCGGGCTTTAATTTTCTCCGCATCATCCGAAACTTGGACAAGGCGCTCAAAATTTTCAAGGGGAAATTTGGCATCAATTGGAACAAGATGAGCGCCCACGAAGATGACTGCATCCACACGAGCACCACTTCGGAACTGATGCTGAAGCCCAAAATGGTCTCGTGGAATCATTTCACGAAGCAGGTCTTCAAGCAGTAACTCTCCAAAACCCCCGCGTGCTTTGGGAGCTTTAAGGACGTCTTGAAGTTTCGCAACTTCTTTTCCAACCTCACGAATTTGCCGGCTTGATTCTTCGAGCCTGCCAAGTGTTGTACACACCTCATTCATTGCTTTACTCGTGCGTTCACTTGCATGGTGGGAAATGGAAATGGATTCCTCAAGATGCTTTGAAATTTTCTCTGAAACCCCAAGTAAATCTTGACGAATCGCGCCATAGGCTTTCATGAACACCATCATGACCAGTACAAATAACG
Source organism: Candidatus Omnitrophota bacterium (assembly GCA_023247075.1). GTDB lineage: Bacteria > Omnitrophota > Omnitrophia > Omnitrophales > Danuiimicrobiaceae > JAHFHD01. The sequence continues at coordinate 7,265 of JAHFHD010000078.1, forward strand.
CAAAAGCAAGCAAGATAAAAACACTAAATCCAATCACAGTGGACATATTTAATCCCGTTTTACCTCACAAAACTCACATTAGTGTCTTCGCGATGCAAACTTGGGTCTGCTAATACAACAATTTTACTTCCTGAACGCTGTGACACTTCACGTATTAATCCCTGTTCCTCGTTTAATAGCCGCTCTGCAACATGCGGGTGGACATAAACGTTAAGCACTTTGTCTTTTGAGTGGTTAATTGTCTTGGTAATCTCTTTAATGGTTTGAATCGCCATTGTACTGATTGATTTCACTGTTCCCTTCCCTTCACAGTAAGGACAGGTTCCGTACACAGCACTCTCGAGTGACGGCCGAATTCTCTGGCGTGTCATTTCAATGAGCCCCAGCTCAGACATAGGCAAAATATTTGTTTTTGCACGGTCCCTGCGAACTGAGTCGCGAAACAACTTGTACAAATGCCACCGGTGGTCTGCTTTAATCATGTCAATGAAATCAATAATGACGATTCCACCCATATCTCGGAGGCGAATTTGGCGCGCCACCTCTTGGGCTGCCTCTAAATTCGTGCGGTACACTGTTTCTTCAAGATTATTGTCTCCGGTAAACTTACCGGTGTTGACATCGATTGCAACCAAACCTTCGGTTTGCTCGATGACAATATGTCCCCCCGAGCGCAAGAAGACCTTTCGTTCAAATGTTTTCTCAATCTCCTTTTCAATGCGGTACCGTTCAAAAAGGGGCGTATTTCCCTTGTACCACTCAAGCTGTACTTTCTGTCCCGGTAAATACAATCTCAGAAATCTTTTTACTTGTTGGTCTAAATCACGATGATTCAGCACAATTCTGGTTGTGTCTTCGGTAAACATGTCACGAATCATGCGTTCCACAAGGTCAAGCTCGCGGTGAATCAGCGCAGGCGCATTCCGCTTTTGATTTTGGATTTTGATGTTGTGCCAAGTTTTGGTGAGATATTTAACGTCCCGAGCAAAGTCTTTTTTTGTTTTGCCTTCACCGGCAGTCCGGACAATGAAACTACAATCCTTTGGCAGGTCAATTTCGGTGAAAATTTGGCGAATTCGCTCACGCTCTGGGGGGTCACTAATCCGCTTTGAGATGCCAATTTTGGTTTCGCGCGGAACAAGCACCAAATACCGGGCTGGTAGTGCGATGTGAGTGGTAAGCCTTGGTCCCTTGTCGCGAATTGATTCTTTGACAATTTGAACCGTAATTTCCTGACCAAGCTTTAATACCTTTTCAATGCTTGGAATTTTTTCGCGGTTCCTGCGTGTTTTAAATCCGGAATCCGAATCTACTTCGTCAGATTCAAAATCAATTGAGGATTCAACCGCGTCCGCAACATACAGAAAGCCGTCTTTCTTGGTTCCCAGGTCCACAAACGCGGCCTGTATTCCGGGAACAATCGATTTGACTCGGCCTTTGTACACATTCCCAAACATCCGACTTGCGTCGGCTCGCTCGATAAAAAATTCCTGCAGTTTTCCGTCCTCGAGAATCGCCATGCGTTTCTCGTTCGCCTCGAGGGAAATCAAAATTTCCTTCTTCATAATTCTCAACCAATCCTTTGTTGTTCTGAATTAAGTTTGCGTTTAAAAAGAGACATCCATACAGGCTGTTGTTCCTTTGTCGTGCCGCCAATTTCATCATCATCAGACTCATTGCTGTTTCACCTGAAAATTGTTCATTTGAAGTCAAACCCCACCCACAGTCTAAGTTGTCTGCTTTCCATTGATGTTCATTGGGAACTGGGGCAAATAATGTCATCATATTTGTTCATCTCATTTAATGGGAGCATTGTACCAAATTAATCTCTGAAGAGGCATAAAAACTTATTGCTTTGTTTGTAACATTGCTGGACTTGGCGCTGCCGTACCCACCAATGCTGCAGATTGAATTGGTTCGTTCGCTACCGATTGCGTGCTTATTTCGGGTTCACCAGTTGAATCAACTACCGTTACGGTAATAAAGAAAAGCGTCTCTTCCTTTCGATTGTTTACACCACTGGTTTTACGCTTCGACCTGAACAATTTCCCAATCAATGGCGCATCACCCAAAACTGGTACTTTTGTCTCACTGTCGGCCTCACTGTCGGTCATCAAGCCTCCAATCGCAATGGTTTCGCTGCTTTTGATCAACACTTGGGTTTCTGCAGTTGCAACAGTAAAATTTGGAATCGTTGTAAAACTTCCGGTTCCACCAAAATTTGTACTACCATCCTGTGCACTTATTTCTGGTTTCAAATCAACTAAAATTTCATCTGCATCATTAATGTGTGGCGTAACCTCAAAAACAACACCGGTATCACGGTAGGTGAATCCAGTAATTTCAAAACTACCGCTTGTTTCATTGCGCTCAAGGGTTGGGAGAGGAATTTCTGTCCCAACGTTAATTGTTGCGGTTTGATTGTTGAGTACCGTAATCCGTGGATTTGAAACCACTTTGGTATTGCTTCTTGTTCTTAAAAAATTAAGAACTGCTTGAAAAGCAGTGAAATCAAGCCTCCCTAATGTGAATAAATTAGTCCCTGATGATGCAACTGCTGCAGCAGGTTCTGGAAAGCCTCTTGCATTTTGTGAATTCGCCGCGGCCGTGGTACTTGCAACTCTTGGAAAATAATTACCTAAAGTGCGGTCAATAAAGGAACTATTTTCTGCGCGATTAAATGAGTCAAATGGAAATGTGACTGGTCGTTGGGCGCCAACAAGAGTTGCGTTTGGCGACCACTCAATGCCTAAGTTTTCACCTTTCAGTAGTGAGGTCTTAACAATTTTAGCGTCAATATATGCTTGGGGAGTGCTCCGGTCAAGGCGTTCAATCACTTGACGGATTTTGAACAAATTAGTGGGAACGTCTGTCACCACCAGCATGTTTGTGCGCGACACAGGCTTGACTCGTCCACGTTCAGTCAAAATGTCCTGAATTGCCTCCTGAGCTTCTTCAGCCGTCGTGTAATTTAATACAAAAGTTTCGGTGGCCAATTCCTCTGTTGCTAAATTTTCTTTTGTTGTGACGCGAATAATGTTTTCTTTTCGTTCGTACACATAGCCATAAGTCCGAAGCACTACATCAAGCGCTTTGTCCCACGGAACATCTTCAAGGCGAATCGTAACCACCCCCTTCACTTCCGGGCCGGCCACAATATTCACTTTACTTTTTAAACTTAAAATTCGAAGTACATTTCCGATGTCTGCATCTTTAAAATCAAGACTCACATTGTTTGAGTTGACTTGTGATGAAGTGACTTTTATTTGCTCCTGCGGACTAGCTACTGAGGCTGAAGGAGTTTGAGCAAGCAGCTCGCTTGCATTGATGTTTATTGCACAACACAATAGCCCTGTAAAAATCAAGATTGGCTTTAACTGATTCATGATTGGAGCGTCTTTCTTATTGTCTGT
>JAHFHD010000167.1 GCA_023247075.1 Candidatus Omnitrophota bacterium
ATTCCGCATTGGGTCTGGGTAAATCGCGGTACAGATGTGTATTGGGTGCTTGCAGATGAAAGCCGTAAGGCACTTCTCGCGATGGGAATCTCTGAATCGCAAATTAAAGCTCAAGGGATTCCGGTTTCAAGACAATTCGTAAGCCCGCCCGATCCATCAAAAGTAAAAAAAGAACTTGGCCTTGATCAAAACCGAATCACCCTTCTTTTTACAAGCGGGAGTTTTGGGCTTGGGCCAACACAAATGATTTTGAAATCACTTGAGCCATTTCAAGCAAAAATTCAGGCAATTGTGGTTTGTGGAACAAATGCAAAATTAAAAGAAGAACTGGGACACAAGTCCTACGGGTTTAAAGTTCAGGTTTTGGGGTTTGTGAATAATATGCCGGAACTGATGAGTGCGTCTGACTTGATTATTGCAAAGCCGGGTGGCGCAACGATGTGTGAAGCGCTTGTGTCAAATCTTCTGATGCTCTTAACAAATGGGATTCCAGGTCAAGAAGATGGGAATGAACGATATTTAATTGCTCATGGTGCAGCAATTAAGCTTAAACATTTTTCGGAGGCTCAAGCTGTCATCAAGCGATTTATTGAACATCCGTCAGAGTTAACGGAAATGAAAAATAAAATAAAGCAAATTGCAAAACCTGAGGCAGCAGCCAAGCTAGCAGATTTTGTTAATTTCGCATGTCATTCTGAGGGCAAAGCTAGAAGAATCTAGCGAACACAAGACCCCTGCCTGCCGGCGAGCTTCGCGGAGTTTGCCTTAAGCGCTAGATCCTTCACTCGCGCTTTTGCCGGCGCCTGATGCAGGTGCCAATGCACCAGCACTAATCGTAGGCAACTTTGACGTTGCCTACGATTATGTGCGCCAGTACTCATCGCGCTGCGCGCTTGTTGCGCGAGCACTTTTTGGGAGAAACTTGATGGTTCTCTCCAAAAGTGTGACGGACTTGATGTCCGTCTACGATGATGTGCGCACTCGTTAAGACGTGTCGTTCAGGATGACAAGCGAAGGGCTCAGGATGACAGTGAAAGTCAAAAAATGAAGCATAAAGTAATTGATGAACTTCGTGACCATTTACTCATCGCAAAGTTAAGTGGTATTGATGCGCTTGAATGGACGGAGCATGCGCAAGTGATGACCAGTAGTCGAGATTCGGGTCCGCTTGTACAATCAGAAATTTCAGGACAGACAAAAAGAGAGCGCTTGCTTGCGCTCAGAGATCAAGTACTGCCTTGCCGGAAATGTGAGGAACTTGCCAATTCCCGTTCAAACGTTGTGTTTGGCTCCGGAAATGTTGAGACAAAACTTGTCTTTGTGGGTGAAGCACCTGGGTTTTATGAAGATCAAAAGGGACTTCCTTTTGTCGGGGAGGCGGGACAACTCCTGACAAAAATTATTGAATCGATTGGCCTCAAGCGCGAACAGGTATTTATTTGCAATGTATTGAAATGTCGTCCACCGGGCAACCGAAATCCACTTCCGGATGAAGTTTCAAACTGTAAGCCTTACCTCATGGCGCAGCTTGAGATTCTCGCACCAAAAATCATTTGCGCACTTGGGAATTTTGCATCTCAAACGTTGCTTCAAACCAACCGCCCAATTTCCTCACTGCGTGGAATGTTCCATGATTTTCAAGGAACCAAGGTGATGTGCACCTACCATCCTGCGTATTTACTCAGAAATCCAGATGACAAGCGCAAGGTGTGGGAAGACATGAAGCTGATTCGTGCTGAGCTTGCTCAAAATGAATAGAACAGCCAGTCTTTTTGAAGAAGAAAAACTGAAATTATTTGACGTGGCAATCCCACTTCCATTTGCTGATGCCTTCACTTATTCGGCGCCGCAAAATCTAGAGAATTTTATTCAGGTTGGTTGCCGCGTACTCGTACCATTCAAAAATAGAACCATTGTTGGATTTGTCGTGGCGCTAGATTCACAAAAGGATGTTGAATCTCCAAAGAAAATTTTAGAAGTACTGGATGAAAACCCGATTCTCGCGACTCATCATTTGGCGATGGCAAAGTGGGTGAGTGAGTATTATTTTTCGGGCTGGGGTGAAGCAATTGGGAACATGGTGCCCAAATTTGCTAGAAAAAAAAGGACGCAAAAAACCACTGCAAAATCCAAACAGGAATCAGGACATTCTGTGTCCTCCAAAATTGAAATATCAAAACCGTTTGAGTTGACACAAGAGCAATCGGTTGCTTTAGAAAAAATTGTTGCAGCTGTTCGCCTAAAACAGTTTTCAGAATTTTTTTTGTACGGGGTGACCGGAGCTGGAAAAAGTGAAGTTTACATCCGAGCTATTGAGGAAGTGCTTTCGGCAGGAGGAGGGGTGATTTGTCTTGTTCCTGAAATTGCGATTACAGAACAGCTCAAACATTTTTTCCTGAAGCATTTCCACATGGAGCTAGAAATCTTACACAGCAAGCTCACCGAATCTGCGCGAGCTGAAGCATGGAGGCGCATTCGAAGCGGAGAAAAGCGCGTGGTTCTTGGTGCACGCTCAGCTGTATTTGCACCTGTCGAAAACCTCCGGCTGATTATTATGGACGAAGAGCAGGAGGGGAGTTACAAGCAAGACAAGTCACCACGGTATCATGCGCGGGAAGTTGCCCGGTGGCGCGCACAAGCGCTTCAAATTCCCTTTTTGATGGGGACTGCAACACCTACTTTAGAAACCATGCATCGAGCCAAAGGGGGCGAGGTTGAGCTGCTCATGCTTTCAAAGAGAATAGATGGGCGGCCAATGCCGGAAGTGTGCGTAGTTGATTTGAAGCAAGCTGAGTCGCAATCCGGAAAAACCATGATTCTTTCTCATCCTCTCCGTCAAGAAATGGAGCGCGCTCTTTTAAAAGGAAATGGAATTTTAATTTTGCTGAACCGCCGAGGTTTTTCTACGCTCATCCGATGTGCAAGTTGTATGAAAACATTTTACTGTACTTCGTGCGCAGTTCCACTGACATTTCACCAAGAAGAGCAAAAGCTGATTTGCCACTACTGCAATTATCAGGAACAGATTCCATCTCAGTGCCCGAAGTGTAAAAAAAATCTAATTAAATTTTTTGGCCTCGGAACTGAACGGATTGAAAGTGAAATTGCACGGCACTTTCCGGGAGCAAGAATTGCACGGCTGGATGCCGACACAACCAAAACAAGAGGGGCGCACGAAAGAATTATTTCAGGTTTTAGGGCGCAGGATATTGATATTTTAATTGGAACTCAGATGATTGCAAAGGGCTTCGACTTTCACCATGTGACGGTTGTGGGAATCATCAACGCCGACACAGGACTCATGCTTCCTGATTTCCGCGCTGGTGAGCGGACATTTCAATTGCTCACGCAAATGGCAGGTAGAACCGGACGTGGCACTCAGCCAGGAAAAGTTGTGATTCAGACTTATTCGCCAACGCATTACAGTATTGAGCGGTCTAGTAAGCACGATTACTTTGGATTTTTTGAAGAGGAGCTCTCGCACAGAAAAAAGTTTTTTTACCCCCCTTTTTCACGATTGATTAATATTTTGTTTCGTGGTCGAAAAGAAAAAATGGTGGAGGGTGCAGCAAGAGAATTCTCCAACCAAATCGCCCACGAAATTTCAGGCACATCCATTCAAATTGTAGGTCCTGCTCAGCTTCCAATGTACCGGTTGCGTGGACAATTTCGCTGGCATGTCATGGTAAAGGATTTGGAGATGAGCAGTCTGAACCAAGCGATTTTAAAGGCGCTTGCGCAAACTCGGAAATTTTCTGGTGTCTTTACTGCAGTAGATGTTGACCCAATGGCAATTCTTTAGTGCTGAGGAATGAGGAAGCAAC
>JAHFHD010000013.1:0-2220 GCA_023247075.1 Candidatus Omnitrophota bacterium
TCCACCGACCAGAAAATAGAAAAGTGTGGTAAATAAAAACTGAATCCCGATGACTTTGTGGTCAACTGAAAATACATATTTTTTCAAAAAACTCATTTTGGAATGCGCTGATTCTTGGTGACTCATCATCTTCCTCGATTCTTTACACGTGTCTCTTCAACTCTTTGAAACCACTCAAGTATTTTCTTAGCAACATGTCATTCTGAGCGACACGTCTTGCGAGTGCGCACATCATCGTAGACGGACATCAAGTCCGTCACGATGAGTACTGGCGCACATAATCGTAGGCAACGTCAAAGTTGCCTACGATTAGTGCTGGTGCATTGGCACCTGCATCAGGCGCCGGCAAAAGCGCGAGCGAAGAATCTAGTAATCGCTAGATCCTTCAGCCTTTGCCTGAACCACTGGCTTCAGGATGACAAAAAACATAACATGAACTTCACAAGGCTAAAGCAACGCTTTACACGAGCGCTGCTTGTTCTTTTAACCACGCGTCAAAACCTTGTTGAGAATGAATGGAAAAAAATCCTCTCATCCGGTAATGGCCAAGGCCGCAAAATTGCGAGCAGGCAATTTCATAGCGCCCTGTTCGCGTCGCCTCAAACCAAACATTAATCCCCATGCCCGGCACAACGTCCTGCTTGAGGCGGACTTCCGGCAAAAAGAAACTGTGAATCACTGGATGCTTGCCATCTTTACCGATTGATTTCAGCAACACACGGACCGGTTTTCCAACTGGAATATGCAATTGATTGATGGTTTTAATGTCATCGGCCGTTCCAAAAACGCCGTCCGCGCCCGCGTACCGGACATTCCATGCAAATTGCTCTGCTTCAATTTCAATTGGAATTGCACTTTCAGGCACGGGCTTTCGAATCTCATGCCAAACTCGCTGACTTAAAACGGTTAATACCACGAAAATGATTGCAGGAATAACAGTCCAAATCACTTCGAGAAGATTGCTGCCGTGCGTGTAGGTTGCCCGCACGCCTTTTTGTTCCCGGTATTTGAACAGAAAGAAAAGCAAGGTTCCCTGAACACCCACAAACACAATAGAGGTAATCCAAAGAATAATGTAAAACAACCGGTCAATGTCTTTTCCATAAGTCGAAATATTTTCAGGAAGCCACCAGCCTGTTTTTTCTCTAGGGAGATCAAGCGCTTTTGAATCATCGAAATGTGCTATTTCAGAAAGCGGCTTGGGCGTTTCTGCTTTGATTTTGAGACCAGTCGCTTCATCTGTAATTTCGCGGGCGCTAAATTGAAAATTTAATTCTGAGCTCTCGCCTTCAGCAACCGTCACATGAGCACTTTTGGTTCCGTATGTTTCATGCCAGGCCTCAACGGTGTATTCGCCAGGCGGAAGATTTTCAATCGTGAATTCACCTTGATTACTCGTTACATTAAAAAATGGATGCGCCAAAATACCCAAATACCCGGTCATCCAAGGGTGTACGTCGCACTTCATCTTCACCATTACTTCCGGATTGGAAAAAGTACGTTCAAGTTTCATTCCCTGTAGTGGCATCCCCAAATTAAACTCTGGATTTTTTTTGGCAAACACGTGAATGTTGTGAAGTGTTGCATCACTATTAATAATCTGAAGTTTTTGATTGGTAGTAAGTCCTTGAATCCGCGGTTTGTAACTGCACCCAACCTGGTCAAGTTTGACGGGAGTTTGTGAAGCTTGAAATATTTTTCCTTTAAGTCCTTCTTTGACGTAAACAAATACATTTTGAAGCGTCCCGTTTGGATTCACCAAAACGCGCTCATCCCGAGCTATTTCAGGATGAAGTAAATTGCAGACTGGGTCTGCGTGCATGTCAATTTTTGGATTCTCTGGAGCCGCTCCATCAAAGAGAGCTTTCCCATGAAGCGTTGCAGCGAAAAGAGGAGAAGAAGCGAAAAAATAAAATGCCACTACAATAAGGCATTTCAGATTTTGAAATAATTTCTGGTCGTCATTGCGAGGAGCGCATACATCGCATAGCGACGAAGCAATCTCAGAGCTCATTATAAATATCCTTAAATGACGGATTGCTTGATTGAATCAATTGTAATTTCCTTTTTCTAGAGCCGGCTTTAATTTGTTTTTCGCGTACTATTGCATTTGTGATGGAATCAAATATTTCATAATAAACCAATTTTGTGACTTCATATTTTTTCGTAAATCCATCAACCATTTTTACTTTATGTTCATAAATTCTTTTCTGCAAATTA
>JAHFHD010000013.1:2320-17157 GCA_023247075.1 Candidatus Omnitrophota bacterium
TACTATTGCATTTGTGATGGAATCAAATATTTCATAATAAACCAATTTTGTGACTTCATATTTTTTCGTAAATCCATCAACCATTTTTACTTTATGTTCATAAATTCTTTTCTGCAAATTACTGGTAACGCCAACATAAATGACTGTGTTTGACATATTCATCAAAAAATAAACATAACCTTGCTTTTCATTCACTTTGACTTAACTTGGGATTGCTTCGTCCCGGCCGCTTTCACGGCCAGTCCTCGCAATGACGAGCAATATAAACATCACCCGTTAAACGTGAACTCTGCAGCCACTTCACCTTCTGCTACTGTCACTGACTCAGTTTTGGTGCCATACATTTCATGCCAGGCTTCAATCACATATTCTCCCGGCGGAACATTTTGAATATGAAACGAACCATCAGCACCAGACACAGCAAAATAAGGATGGTCCAGGACACCAACATAGGCATTCATCCAAGGGTGTACGTCGCATTTTAATTTCACCATCACTTCTGGTTTTTCAAACTGCTTGTTCATTTTCATCCCTTGAATGGGCATCCCCAAATTAAACTGCTTTGTATTCTGGGCAAGTGAATGAATGTTGTGAAGCGTTTCATCACTATTAATAATTTGAAATGGCTGCCCGGTTTGAATGCCTAAAACGTGTGGCGAGTATTGACATCCTTTTTGATCGATTGTGACAGGTTCTTTTGGTACTTGAGACGGTTTTTCCTTAAGCCCTTCCTTAATGTAAATAAATACATTCTGAAGCATCCCATTTGAATTGACAACCACATGATCTTGGTAAACCGGCGTTGAATGAAGCGAGGAACAAACCGGGTCGGCGTTCATAGAAATCAATTCTGGTTTTGGCGCAGTACCTGAAAAATGAATGGCACCTGTAACTGTTCCTGCAAATACGGGATTTGAAATCAAGAAAAGTAAAGTGAAAATCGAGATGTTCTTATTCATATTTCTCCTTTTATGAAAACATGTCCCTACGATGTTCCGCTTTGAGAATTGCTCGCAGCAGGTGCGCTTGATTTTTTAGCTGCCTTAACTGATTCCTCTTCTTCATGTGAAAATTGCCATAAGTAATCACGGATGGCCTCAATTTGCCTTTCAGCATTTCCATCCAGCACATCAGTAACCGGAGTTGTCCCTTCCGAAAAGAATGTGGGCATCATCGTCCCGGTTTGAACCTCTTGCGGATCTTTGAGCCACTCGACAACCCAGGCTGGTTTCAACCGGTCTTTTGCCATTACCAAATTTGGAGCCAAGAAGGAAGCAGTAAGCCCCTTTGCTTCTGAAGATTGATGACATTGAATGCACTTTAACTTGGTAAATAACTCGCGGCCTGAAGAAATTGCAGCACTAGACGGATGAATGTGCTCATCAGCATATGAAATTTCCTGTTTGCTCAACTGTGAAAAATATTTCACGAGCGTGTCAGCATCTTCTTTACTGAAACCAAATGTCGGCATCCGGTAATGAAGCCAAGGCCGAATGGCTTTTGGCTCTTTTAAAAATTGGAAGAGCCATGACCCCTGAACCTTAGCACCTTCTCCATTCAAAATCGGAGGGGCATTGCCAAGATCATCAAAGAGCGTACGGGCGCGGCCTTCAACGCCATCAAGTGTGTGACAACCCTGACAATTAAATTTTGTGACCAGCAAGCGCCCTGCTTCAATTTCCTTTTCTTTAAGATTAAGCTGCTTAGTCATCTCAAGCGGGAAATCTTCCTTGCGTAAACTCAAAATAAATGTGACAAGCGACTCTGCTTCTTCATCTGTAAAGCCGAATTCTGGCATTCTCAGCTTTTCATGGTAATCTTTGACTTTTCCGTGGTCGAAACTTCTTGGATGTTTTAACTTTTGAAAGAGCCAGCTTTGTTTTGTGTGCTCGATGTCAACAAATCCAAAATCAAATTTATCAAGTGTTTTCTCCCCTTCTTTGGTCAGCTCAGTGCCAATGCGTTTCTCCGCTTCAAAGCCCTGAATTGTGTGACAACCAAAACAACCTTGCTCACGAATCATTCGCTGACCTACCAACTCAAACTTTTCTTCTGGGCCGAGCTTTTTCAATTCTTCTTCGGCTTGAGCGCGTCTCATGGTTCGTGAAAGAAAATTAAGCGCGAGTTGATCCACAGATTGATCTTCCACTTGAGGAATGGGAGTGGATTCAAAAGATTGATTGCGCTCCGCAAGAAGATAACTTGTAATATGCGCCGCTTCTTCGTCCGTAAGCCGCAAGTCTGGCATGCGTGTATTGGGTGCATAATGTTTCGGATTTTTAAGCCAAGTAAACAACCAGTCTGCGCGAACTTTGCTTCCCAAACCTGAGAGCTCAGGCCCGTGGTCATTTGCACTAGCGCCTACCGCTGAATGGCAGCCCAGACAGCCAAGTTCATGAATAAGGCGTTTGCCAATTTCCGGATTTCCTGTCTTTGGGGGATTCGTAAGGTCAATCGTTTCTGAGTGCTTCAATAAATAGGTGGCAATCCCTTCAATGGCTGCATTGGACAATTTTTTACCTTCCCCTGAGTCTTCATTCTCAAGATGGAAAATGCGGGGCATCTTGGTAGATGGCCGGAACACTTTTGGATTTTGAAGCCAACGCACAATCCACTCCCGGTCTAGCTTAGACCGTACATTTGAAAGATCGGGCCCAATTTTCCAGCGGTCTTCAAACCCTTGAACCAAGTGGCAGCCGAAGCAGCCAAATTTTTGCGCGAGGTCTCGGCCCTGATTTAATTTCGGCGCTTCCGGCACATGAACTGCTGCCTGATGACATTTTGCGCAGGAAGCCTCAACATGCTCGAGAGGAAGCATCTTGGCTTCCCATTTATGGAGTTCATGCCAGTGATATTTCTTCTGCCATTCTTTCTTTTGTTCCTCGCTGCGAGGTGTGTGCGCAGCCCAGGTGAAACTTAAAGATTGTCCGCTTCCACCATGACAAGTGGTGCAGCCAATTTTCTCAAGCGGATGAGGAGCTGAAGAACCCAAGAACAAATCCAGCCTGGGATGCGTCCCAAAGGGCTGAGGAGCATCTTCAAATCCTTTTCGGTCGATGGCGAGATGGCAAGTCGTGCAGCGGTCAACGCGCTTTGCCTTTGCAAAATAAAAATCGTCTTCAAGTTCATCAAGCACCACCTGCTGGACCTGAAGCGTTGGATGAATAAAATCCACCATGGGTGCATTCAGCACTTCTTTAATTGGGGAGGCTTTTAATTGTTCGAGCTTGCGCTCATCGCGTGTTGTTTCAATCAAAAGCTGTTCGATTTCTTTCTGAACTGCTTTCACATCAGAATCAAAACCTAAAAGCTTTGTCTTTAAAGCATCCGACTCGCTCTCAAGTTGTTCCTGCTTTGCTTTTAATTGCGCGACCTGGGGCGCGAGTCCTGACAATTTCTGTTCATCATGCGCCGCTTCCTTATTACCCAATTCCCGGTGCTCTTCGAAAAAAAACTTGTCAGAATCATAATGCTGCTTCGCATCTTGGTACTGCGCTGTTACTTTAATGAGTTCGAAATCAATTGCAGCTTTTTCCTTTTGGAGTGCCGCAGTTTCACCAGCCTTACTCTTCTCCAGTTCCTGAGCTGTTTTCAGCTTTCCCTTTAATTCCTCTAGCTGCTTGGGATCAACTTTTTTTTGAGCTTCTTTCAGCTCTTGCTCTACTTTGGAGCGCTCAAACTCAACAAACTTTTTCTGCCAGTTTTTCCACTCCCGTTCATAATCTGAAAAAACGGTGAGGAGGAGAAAAAAAATAAGCGCGCAAGACGCCACTGCAAACCAAATGGTTGTCTTGTAAATACTGTATAGTTCGTTCGGCGATTTCTCCGGCATGGTCAAATGTTGAAGAAAATTTCAGGGATTGCCACAAGATATTTAAGATTAAACGCCCATCTCAAATACATTTTGACTGGAACTGCAATAATCATCATGAGGAGAAACGAAGCGACAATATAGCGGGCGGCTCCCATTTCCTGAAACGATTTTTTTGCAAACGTGAAAGCAGCGATGGCTGGGGGCACTGTTAGAAAAAATCCAACCAGGAGAAAACCAGGCGCTTCGCGGATGTACCAGGCTTTTGGAAGTCCAACTCCAATCCACTTCACAAAAATGTAGTCTGAGAGATTGACGTTTAAAAGCGGCACCACCTTGTGGACATTCCACTCTTCAAATGGACCAAAGAAATTCCAGTTTGGACCTCTGAGGAATGTGCCAAAAATAATAAGCGTAATCCAAAGAATCCAAAGGCAAAATAGAAAACCGCTAATCCACACGCGCCGCTCGCGAAATGAATAATAGCCGGAGCCTTTCGGATTTCGGTCGATGTACGGAAGCGCACAAAGACCTACAATAATTAAAGTTGGGAGCAAAACACCGGCAATCCAAGGGTCAAAATAAACGAGCAATTCTTGAAGACCTAAAAAATACCATGGAGCTTTCGACGGATTTGGTGAAATGGTTGGATTGGCAGGATCTTCAAGAGGTGCTTTAAGCGCAAGCGCCCACGCCACAAGCATAATGGAATAAAAAAGTGCAACGACAAACTCAATAAAAATGAGGTATGGGAATACAAGCACTTTTTGGTCTGACTCTTCCTTCTCAATAGGCGGCTTTCCACTGGCCAAGCGTTCGTCATTTAAAGTTGCTTTTCTAAGCGAAAACCAGGTGAAATAGGCCATCAGAAAAAGCATGGCTACGATGGGCACATTGTCCGGCGTTGTAATAATTTCCCTAAAATGCCGGTCGGTGAGGCCAAATAGAAAAAAACCGAGTCCCAAAAGAGCAAGCGGGCCGCTCACCCATTTGGAGGTAGATTGTTTGGGAAATGAAACAAAAAGAAAGAGACCGGCAGCTGAAAACGTAAAGAGCGCAACGGGGGACGAAACTGAATTAATGAAATGCTTGATGAACTCAGCCATAAAAATGTTTTTTAAAGTGGGCCGCTGATTCCGCCGTCCTTACGAATTCGCCAAAAGTGAACCGCCATCAAAATCACAACTACAACCGGGATTGCCACGCAATGCAAAATATAAAAACGCAGAAGTGTTGCAGCTCCCACAAATCGCCCGCCCAAAAGCGCAAAGCGCACATCGTCTCCGGAATGCACAAGCTGAATGTCTCCAATTGAAAGAAGTGAAGCGCCCGGACCCTCGTGACCCAGAAATGGCGTTGCGCGTGCCATATTACTTCCTACCGTAATCGCCCAAATAGCCAGTTGATCCCAAGGAAGCAAATAACCTGTAAAACTTAGAAGCATGGTTAATACGAGCAGAACTACGCCAATCACCCAGTTAAATTCACGCGGTGGTTTGTAAGAACCGGTCATAAAAACCCGAAGCATGTGAAGCCAAACAGTAATCACCATCGCGTGCGCGCCCCAACGATGAAGTTCGCGCATAATGCCAAACGGAATATGTTCCCTGAGCGCCACAATGTCATTGTAGGCATATTCAACCGTGGGCCGGTAATAAAACATAAGCAGGATGCCGCTCACCACTAATGTGAGAAATACAAAAAAGGAAAGCCCTCCGGCGCACCAGGTAAATCCAAACCGGGCGCCTGACTTACGCACCTTGACTGGATGGAGGTGAAAAAAAACATTGGTAAGAACAGTAAGTGCCCGGTCCCTGTCATCAGTGGAATAACCATGCCGGAACATGGATTTCCAAATTTGACCTTTCGTAATCGATTTCTTAAATTCATCAAAATTAAATTTCATGGGTTCCCCTAATTCATTCAGCTCGAGTTTGACACTTTTTTAAATTAACCTCCCTCTCCCTCTTCAAGAGGGAGAGGGTTGGGGTGAGGGTGAAAATCGGATCATGTCATTAAAATTGTGTTCTTTTGCTTTGCGCCCCATTGTCATCCCCGAATGCTTTTATCGGGGATCCATGATCCGTGGATTCCCGCTAAGAGCGAGCGGGAATGACACAGTGGAGTGGCAGGCTTTTGGCAGCCCTCGCAAGAAAATGTCGTTTCACAGACAAAGAACACAATTTTGATAACAGGATCGAAAATCGTGAACCGTTCATTCCCCCTCACCCTACGCTTGTATTGCGTCCTCACCCTCTGATGAAAGATTAATTGGAGGTGAGGACTGTGTGCTTGCTACGCATCAATCATTTATTAATGAAAGCAAGCACGTCCCTCTCCCCCATTGGGGGCGAGGGGAAAAGAAAAGTACCAAACTCGAATCACACAGTTAAAAACGACTCTGGATTATTCCACTCACCTTTTTCTTGCTGAAATTTTTTGCTTTTATCAATCAAAATCTGCCCGTCATCGGCTAGAGAGATTTTGAACCGCTCTAGCGGTCTTGGCGCGGGACCTTCAAAATTAATTCCGCTTTTATAAAATCCGCTGCCGTGACACGGACACTTAAATTTCCCTTCCGCGTCAAGCCAATTAGGCGTACATCCCAAATGGGTGCAAATGGTTGAGAGCACATACATTCCCTCTGCAACACGAACAATCCAAACACCAAAGCGATCTTTGAAGCGAGTGTCTACTGTTCCAACCTCATAATCATTGGGGTACCCAGCTTTAAATTCACTTTTTGGCTCAAACAAAACATTTGGAAACAGGAAACGCAAAACCAAAGAAAGTGCGCCGCCAGTTGCCGCAGCGAAACTCGCCCATGCCACAAAAAACCAGGAGAGAAATTTTCTCCTTCCGGGAGCTGAAACTTCTTCCAAAACTTGGGGAGCTGGTTTCGCAACCTGCGCTTGAGTGGGAGTTAGATTCTCTTGCGAAGGAACGGGTGTCTCAGACATGATTCTTCACACGATATGGCACAAGTGCTTCACGCGCCGCTTCTTTCACTTTTAAACTTGGGTCATTTTTTGAGAGGCTTTCGAGTGTCTTTGTAATCTCTTCAGGATTTACGACAACACCGGCAATTAACCCAAGCCCTTTTGCTCCATTAACAATCGCCTGCTCAGTTTGAGTTTCTGAAAGTTCCTGAAGTTGATTTAAGCGCATCCGGTCAACCATCTCAAGCATAATGGCGCGGCCTGCTGAATTGCCGAGCCGAGCAAGTGCAAGCGCTGCATTCCACCGTACATCCAGAACAGAGTCATCGAGCAAAAGAGACAGGTCAGGCGTACTTTCTAAAGCGCCGAGTGCTCCCAAAACATAGGCGGCTGTTTTTCTTAAGTCAGCATGCTCACTTTGGAGAAAGTGCTTTACTATGGAAATTGTTTGAGGAGCCGGTGAATTTTGACGCGTTTGGTTTCCAATCGCCCATAAAACAAAAAGCGGGAAGCTTGTGTCGCCTGAGTCATCTGTATTCTGAAGCGCGCGGCGAAGCGCTTCTTCTGCTTCCGGATCTGCAAAATGAGCCAGCGCCATTGCCATATAAGCCCGCGTCTTCCCGTCATAGTGAGCTGAGTCATTTAAGATGTAGATAATTTCATTTCTGATGCCGCTGCTACGAATCAGCTCTTCCTTGCGATTTAACTCATTGGAAAGCTCAAATGCCTTCTGCCAGCGCTTGCTTTGAGAACCAGATTTAATTGCCGAGATTAGGGATTCTGGGGTTTCATCTTCACGGGTAAGGAGAATAATGCTGCTGAGAAGAACAGCCATAGTGACCGCAATCAGCATCGGAAAGACAAAGAGGCCAAAAAAAACGCGGCGGCGCTCATTCGGCACAGAATGCGCTGCGCTTGCTTCAACGCTTGTTACAGCCATAGGAAGTATTGGGACCAGTTCTATTTTATTGACTTGAGTTCTGCAAATTTTTTGAATCAATTCCCCTCTCTCTCGCGAAGCAGAGGGAGAGGGTTGGGGTGAGGGTGAAAAAATACAAGCACTTCACATCCCCCTCACCCTGTCCTCACCCTCTGTGAAAAATAAGTTGAAGGTGAGGACTGTGCTTGCTACGCATAAATCATTTAATGAAAGCAAGCGCTGCCCTCGCCCCCAACTGGGGGAGAGGGAAAAAAGTACAGAACTCAAGTTATTGAATGAATAACATTTAGGTTAGGTGAACAATGAGGAAATCTTAAGAAGAACAGCTTAAAAAGTCAAGAGGGAAACAGTGTTACGCAGAAGTAAGAAGCTCGTGGACAGCCAGAAGAATCTGTTCGAAGGATGCAACCACGTGATTTAGCGTTGAAAGCTCGGCAACAAAAATGTTTTGATGAAAACCATCCAACTGAAACCCTTTCGGAAGCAGGAGGTAAGCGGCGGTAAGTTGAATTTGCTCAAACAAAGTTGTTTGGTAAGAGGTTCTTCTATGCCCATTCATCACATAATCACTCGCCACAATTTCAGCAGAATTATTTAATTGAGAAGCGACACGCTCAGCCAATTCAAATGAGGTAACCCAAAGAGTTTTGCCTGAACGGACGCTTGAAAGCGACCGCACAAGCGAAGCTTCATTGCCGAATGATTGCGCGCGAACCGCAGTTCCTTTTGCAAGTCTTAGTTTAGAATGTACCCGGTAATTATCCAAAGCTTGATTCAGTGTGCTCACAAATATCTCTGGGACATTCACCACGACTCTTCTACTCCCCCCTACCTGCGTAAGAGCAAAAAGCGCATCGAACGTTTTGAGGCTCTCGGCACTGTTTGAATCTTCAACCAAAAGTGCAATCTCAGTTTCATCGTCAAATGTGAGCATCACATCCAAGTTTTGATTTTGAATACCAGTCGGGACAATCGGGAGAAGGGTTTTGGGATTTAAAATACGCGGTAAGTCATTACCATTTTCACCAAATACAGTAATCGAAGATGCGGGTTGTGTATTTACTTTGCCTGTTTCCACCACAACAGAACCCAAATCTACCTTTTGCGTGGACCGAAATATTCTTGGTTCGGCGGCCAAATTTGCAGCATTACCAACAGAACTGCTTGGCATTGCTTCATTGCGTAATTTCGAATTTTCATTTCTTGCTTCAGACCGATTAATAATTTCGGATGCAATTTTTTTAAACCTCGCTTCAAATAAACCGCTTCCATCAACCACTTCCTGTAAAGTAGCTGCTCGACTTCGCATTCCTTCTGGGTCTGAATACGCTTCTAAATCTTTGAGGGGGTTAAATCTAACCTGCGCTGGATCATAGCCATTTCGTGCACTGTCTTTAATGGAGGGCACGAGCACAACATCCATTCTGTCGCGCACACCATCTCCTTTTTGAACGTCCCAAGCCATTATTTCCAACACAACTGAAAGAATGATGTCATCTTCACCCGGATTAAGATTTGTGGGATCTTTAATAGGTTTTAAAGTTAAATTAATTCCAAGTTTCTCCTGCGCCAGTCCCGCGAGATTGCTCAGTGGCTCATAATTATCATGAAGAAGCGCTTCCTTAACTGCAGCTTCTAATTGTTCGTGGCCAATTAATCGCGAATAAACATCATCTTTTGATAAGTTAAAATTTTCATCAATTGTTGTTCCTCGAATCCATAAAGATGCATTATTAACGGGCACTTTATCTTCGGTTTGATTTTTCTTAACTTCATCAGCGGGATTAAATTCTGGAGAAATGGATTTTTTAGTGCGTGGGTCAAAACCTAAAGATGCTCGAATCACGGAATATTCAAGCTGAGCAGGCATTTCCTTTTCTTTTTCTTTAATCCAACCAAATCCGCCGCCGCCGCTTCCCCTTTCAGTCGCTGGCTTTCTAGATGCTTCAAGCACTTGAAGTAAATCCTTGTCAAGCATGTAACCTAAAATAATCATTGCCGCATCATTTATTTCTGCCATGTTGTCAGTATTATGTATTAATTTAAACTCAATTTTTCTTTTGATATTTGTAATCAACGCTGGTTCACGCCTAGAACTAACTCCGCTTAAAAGCTGGGCAACATGGTACCAGCCATGGCCGCCCGGAGTCATGGTACCTGGACTATGAAGCGCTGTTCCTTCATGCTCTCTTGAGAACTTCAATGCATATTGAAAAGCTTTTTCATTTTTAAACACTCGTTCTTTTTCAACAATTTTAATCTCATCCAGCAGCTCCTGTTTAAACGGATCGCTATTAGGAAGTGAATCTGCTTTTTCTTGCAATGCTTTAATTCGAGCCGGAATTTCTTGATCTTGAGCCCATCGATTTGGAACAAATGTGGCAGGCGCAACTACTCGTGGAATAAGCGGCTGATTAAAAATAATGAGTTCGCTTTCTAAATCATTATGATTGATATCCACAATTTTATCTGTATCTTCAAGCGAGACTGGATTTCCATCTTGATCAAGCGCTTTCACCTTCAGGCCATAAAAATAGTGCCGCGCAAGATGACTTATGATTTGCGAATAGTATTCCTCATTCGCCATTGCTTCAGCAATAAAGGGGCGGCCTAAGCCCATTTTTTCCATTTCATCATTCGCATGCTTCACATTAAGTAAGTGAAAAGCTAAAAAGCTGTAATAGTTGCCGCTTTTATCCTGCCCTGCAGGCAACAGAGCTTTTGCTTCATTCACAATACGTTTTAAAATCGCATGATCTTTTTCATTACCCGCTACTAACTTATTTGTATTATTGTCCATCGAAATCTGGGGGTCAAGAGTTTGGACAAACTGACGCCAATTTCCATTATACTTCTGATTAATGATTGTCCATTCTTCAACTGTTAAATATTTGGGATTCGCGTAATCTTCAGGCTGTGCCTGAATAGCTTGAACAAGTATTGGAGGCAGCACGCCTGTGCGCATTCGCGTCGCCTTTCCACCAATTGGTTCAGCGAGTGCAATTTTTCCATTTCTGTTCTTAAGCTCGAGCAAAAACTCGATTGCTTTTCGCCAATATGTTTCTTTAGACTCCATCGTAAGCTGTGTAATGTCTAATTTAATATCACCCAACCGAAACAATCGCGTAAGTTCAACGGTCGGCCACGGAAGCTCTCCTGTTTCATTTGCAAATGCCACAAATTCATTTGCTTTTGCATCATAAAAATCCTCTGGTGCGGCTGGTGATTCATTTGAACGCAATTCAGAGCGATTCAAAAGCTCAGGCATTGCTTCATCAATAAATAAAGCTTCAGAATCCCCGTCAGAATATTCATATTTTTGAATAAGCTGATTAAGCTTCTTAATATGCTCTTCATTTTCCTCTCGCGTCTCCAATACATAATGAGTGCGTTTTATCCAATAATGACGCGCAAACATCAAATCACTTAACTTAGGTTTTTGCTTTCCATTGATATCTTTCTCAATTTTTTTCTCATATTTTAATGCTTCCACCTTCAAAAGCAAAAAAAACATGCTTTCTGTGCCAGTCCCTATTATTTCACTATCCCAGTGACTAGATGTTCGAAAAGAATTTCCAAACCGTTTCAGTGCATTGTAATTTGGGTCATCTTCTTCTGATGTGACCATTGTCTGTGCTCCTACCAATTTTTGCATACCTTCAAAGTGAAGTTTCTCCGCTTGAATTCGCTCATATTGGGCTGAGGTGGCAGCATAGGCCTGCGCTTGCATAAAATAATAATGTGCAACTGCAAAATACTGAAAGCGGGCAAAAATTCTGCCAAGTGCATGGTAATTTTTTGCAATTTTCTGTTTGAGATCAAATTTTTCTGCGCTTTCTAAATCTAACTTTTTTTTGATGAGGTTAAAATCGTACCGAATGTCATTCTTTAACTCTTTTAACTTGGTTTCGAACATTATTTGAAATACGCGAACATCTCCAGAAAGAGTCGCGCGCACCTGATGCACAGACACCGTACCCTCTTTCGGGTCAAATTTTAATCCTTCTAAAGAAGGCAACCATGGGTTTGGAAAACCTTCCCGCTTTACATTTGCCGCATAAAAAACACCGTCTTTTCCAGGAATTGCATCCTCTTCTGTCCAGACACGGGCTGCATTTCGCTGCGCGTCTCGCGCATCTCCCAAAAATTTGTTGAGTGCATGCGCGTCTTTAAGCTGCTCTTCAATTTGGTTTAATTCATCTTTTGTTGCATTCGGTGGAATTAAATTGTGATGAACGAGCTTCGAGCGTTCCTCGCTAGAAAATTCGGCTTCTTCAATGTCAGCGTCTTTGGTGCCTTCTGCAAGCGCGCTGCTTGGGACCAACATTCCGCGGAATTTTCCACCGAAAACTTTTGCTACAAAAGCAGCCATTAATACTTCGTTCGGCCCTCCTGCCCCAATGACAGCATCCAAACGCTCTTCATTTGGACCATGCACAAGTTTAAATACAGGCATCGAATCCCCATCTTTAATTAAATACACGTTACCACTCTGGTAAAACCCTTTCTTTTTTGCTTCAGTTTCCAATCTTTTAAAATTAAGATTGTTGTTTGGAAGCACATCAGCCGTGTCAAACGCAATTCCAAGATTTTTTAACTTTTGTAAAATACTGTGGTGGCGCTCTCGAATGAGAATTGCAAATTTCATATTTTCCACTTTTTTGCCTGTTACTCTAGCTAATTCAGAAACATTATGATCTGTGTCTTGCGCCACATTTTTTGAAATTTGAATGTCTGCATCACGCGCTTCTTTGCTTACCTGCCAGCGGTAAATATAAGCGGCATCCGGCACGCTAAGCGCTCCATCTTCTTCTGTAAAAACTCCCGTTGTTACCGGTCCTAAAAAGGATTCACTGACCATCCCATTCGTCACTTCAAGCACGTCACCAAACCAATCAACTTGTCGCATTTGAGTTTGAGGTAAAACATCATTTTTAACTTTTCGATAAATCCCAGTTGGAAATCTGGCAGCATCATCACGCTCACCCTCATTGCTCAAGATGCGTAGCAAAATAGGATGTTCGTCATTGGGCGGTTCATTGAGCATTTTAAATCGATCATCGATTGCGTTCAGCAAAGCAGCGTCGGCTCTGTCTTTCACAAACTCATTGCCGTTTGTGGCATGCCACTGGGTGGCGCTTGTTGCGGCTGCGGCATGCGGCCAAAAAAATCTAAAGTCGCCTTCCACAGAACGGGGAGACTCCGTCGCGCTCCGCAACACTTCGACAACCCGCACATTTTTTACACCGCTGATGATGTGGCGAAATGAATCCGATTTGCCAGAAGTTCTCATCATCCGCTCTCTTTCACCTGGCAGCCATTCTTGATTATTCTCCGCTCGCAGTTCAGTACGCTCTTTTGTCTTTTGAAGCTGAGCCCTTGCCTCGTGAATAATGGCTGA
Organism: Candidatus Omnitrophota bacterium; assembly: GCA_023247075.1. GTDB lineage: Bacteria > Omnitrophota > Omnitrophia > Omnitrophales > Danuiimicrobiaceae > JAHFHD01. Next base: position 15,412 of record JAHFHD010000013.1, read on the forward strand.
TGCGGGACCCGTTGCAACAAAAGCAGTTACTTGTTTAAGATTTTTGAGACCTGAAGCAGGTATGTTAGTCGTTACTGGTCCAAGCAAAGCATCGCGTAAAATCCCTGCCCGCTCTACTCTTGTAACGAGGGAAAAAATACGCCGCGCGCGAAACATGTCTGCAAGACCCATCGTATAAGCAAAAGGAGGGATTACTACGGCTCCGCCTCGGGAAGCAGTATTTACCTTAATGGTTGCATCAGAAAGCCTTACTCTTCTCATCTTACTTTCAAAGAGAGAGCCAGGCATATTGAAAGCAAGGTGACCATCGGGACCTAAACCATGAAGCAAAATGTCAGCGCCGCCCACCTTTTCCAAATCGTTCGTGTACTGATTAAGTGCTGATTGGATTTCAACAAGGTTTTTACCCCTCACATATCGCGCGATTAAATAAATATTCGCTTCAGGAACATGGTTATTTTCATTCATCCGCTCAAAAAAATTGACCTTAAGGTAATGCGCAAAAGAGCGATTGTCTGATTCATCAAGCCCTTCATATTCATCTAAGTGAAAAATGCGCACCCTCGTCCAATCTACTTCTTGACGTTGGGCCAGAAGATTAAGAAAAATCGCCTGGGTTTCCCCGGTCGCCAACACAAGATTCACTACACGGCTTCGATCTTTCTGCAAGCTTTCAATCTCACCCGCCACTTGTTCTGCGGCAGCTTGCGGAAGATGTTCAGGTTGCACAATGAAAAATTGCCTGGCCCATTGAATTCCTTGGGCAATCAAATAATCTTTAACGTCCTGATAAACCCTCTGTTGCTGATACCACTCGGGGTCAGAGCGAAAAATCCGAGTTTGATTGAGCAGATCGCCTTCCATTGCATCTCTATTCGTCCTCATTTCAGTGCGAACTTCAGTGTGACTTGTCGTTAAAGACGATGTAAGACGGCTAAGATAATTAAGTGCTTGTCCTTTGATTTGATCCGACGGAATTCCGGAAATTAAAAGAGCTTCTTCAAGTGTGCTGGCCGAAAGCGCATGCTTTAAAACCAAGTCAAACTCGGGCATTTTTCCCATCATCCGCTCAAAATAAGGAATGTCTGAGAATGCATTTTGAATTTTAGGAGAAATAACAGTAGTTGAAATTCCCTGTGCGTTCAGAGCCTGCTGCAAGCCCTTTTCGTGGAAACCACCAACGACGACGACGGAAGTGTTCTCATGATTCCTGTCCATTGCTTGGACAATTTTCTGAGCGAAGATTTCATTGCGCTTCTCGGCAAGCTCATAAAAGTAAGTGGCCAAACTTTGTGCTTGAGAAAGTTTTGAGAGGTCGCTTTCGGTGAATTTAGGTGCGCGGTCTTTCAGTTCCCTGGAAATAAATGAAATTGTTTTTTTCAAATTAAACATCTCGGATATTCCGTCATTGCTTCGTCGTCCCAGTGGGACTCCTCGCAATGACGGCGTAGGCGGAAATGTCAATTTCTCCCAATCCTCCTCGGCGAGCTCAATCGAAAACATTTTCTTGAGCAATTCAAAAGCTTCCACCAAACGGACGAGTTCTTGTTCTTTCTCGCCCTTTGCCATTTGTAAATAAATTTGACGGATTAATTCACGTTCTTCGCTCAAAAGCAACTTTGAATCAATTTGTGTCACGGCTTCTAGCCACAATCGGTATTGTTCCAAATGTTTAAACTCATTTGAAGTAACGCTCTTACTCTTTTTAACTAATTTGAGTTCTGCATTTTTTTGAGGCAATTTCCC
>JAHFHD010000013.1:17257-29013 GCA_023247075.1 Candidatus Omnitrophota bacterium
CAATTTGTGTCACGGCTTCTAGCCACAATCGGTATTGTTCCAAATGTTTAAACTCATTTGAAGTAACGCTCTTACTCTTTTTAACTAATTTGAGTTCTGCATTTTTTTGAGGCAATTTCCCGCTCCCCCTTTCGGGGGCGAGGGGAAAAAGTATAGAATTCAAGTCAACTAATCTAGAAAGGTAGGTGTAGGCTTTCCTTGAAAATTCAAAGAAATCCTCTCCGATTTTAAGATGACGCTGCGCACTCTCGCTCACAAGCTGATTTGTAAGCGCTTCGTTCCAAAGCTCGGATGGAATCATTCCCTTGATGCGCTTTAGGTCTTCCTCAAAACCTTTCCGCGATATTTTCCGCTCCCGCTCAAGAGACTTTGAAAGAGAGTAAAGCTGCTTAAACTTTGGAAGCGGTACATGTGCTCGGCGGGCGCTCAGGAATAACTGTTCAAAATGACTGAGCAAAGGCAAATTGTCTTCCCTGTAAAATACTTGGTCTCGGTCAAACTCATAAAGCTCCTTGGAATACACTTTTTGCTTGAGCGCTTGCAAAGAGCCGGTGATTAAATCAAGGGTTGGGACGAGTTCCTGCTTAAGTTGTATGGTCCGCACAAACGCGTCGCGATTCTTAAGGTAAAAATCCTTGTCTTCAAGACCAAAGAACTGAGGGAGTTGATTTGTGGTAATGTAAAAGTATTCAGCTCCGGTAAAAATTCCTTCTTTCACCATTTGCCAAGCTGCTTTTTGAAGCGCGTCTTTAGCTGGAAATTTGCGAAACTCCTGACCTTCAATATGGTCATCCGCGCCCTCAAGTCCAATTAGATGAATCCCTTGCGTTTGAAAAAAATGAAGAAGCTCGGCAATATTCTTTTGGGCGTCGCTAGAAGTGTGAGCGTTTAGGAGAAGAACGACATTTTTCTGACCTTGTTTCTGACTGACTGATTGAATCGTTCCAGAAGATTTTGGAAGGATGAGAACGCCTGGGAATGCGTAACCCGTAACGCTTTCCCAGAAAAAAAAGAGGAGGAGAAAAATGCTCGTGAGCCGGTTTAGGAAAGAGCTTTTAGACATTCTCCCAAACAATTGCTGCCGGATTTTTGGGGTGGATTTATGAAGCAATTTGGTCACTAGTGCTCAGTCAAGATTGAAATTGGAAGTTCCAATTTCAATCTGCACAGTACCACGCACGGTACTAACTGCAGGCGCTGATGCACCGCCAAATTTCTCCATACCTAAAAATCCTTTTGATGAAGGCGTACCATAACACATTAAATTACGTTTTTCAAGCTGTTTAAAAAGAAACTTGGGTGTTTGACTATGGGGCTAATTTAAGGAATAAGTACTTTAATTGTAACTGTTTAGTCCATTGAAGTTCACATGAACTTGTCATCCCCGAAATCTTTTACGCTCGCGCCCATGCGCGGAGCACTTTTCGGGAAGAACTCGACGTTCTTCTCCGAAAGTGTCGGGGATCCAGAACCTGGATTCCCGCTTTCGCGGGAATGACAAAAAATCAAAAATCACTTCAAAGAGCTAAATAAACACCTTTAATTATTAAGCGGCAGGGTAATTAATAGAGATTTTTACTCAACCGTTACTGATTTTGCGAGATTTCTTGGTTTGTCCACGTCGCGACTATTTAGAACCGCGATTTGGTAGGCCAAAATCTGGAGTGGAATTGCAGTTAAAATCGGAGAAAATACTTCGCGCTGACTTGGAATATGAACAACATGACTTGAAAGCCTTCCGATGTTTCGATCTCCATAAGTTGCAATGGCGATGACAATTCCTTCTCGAGCGCGAATCTCTTCAATATTAGACAACATTTTTACATAGGTCTTTGATTCAGGAATCAAGCAAATCACAGGCTGGGTGTCATCAATCAGTGCAATGGGACCATGTTTCATCTCGCCGGCTGCATAACCGTGCGCGTGGGCATAAGTAATTTCTTTTAATTTAAGAGAACCTTCCAAAGCGCTTGGAAAATTGTAGCCGCGGCCGAGGTACAGAAAATTACGCTTTTGGTAAAGGAGCTTTGCCACTTGATTTACTCCTTTTGCATATTCCAAGGTTTTTTTGACTTGGTTCGGAATTTCTTTTGCTTCTAAAATCAAGCGGCGAAAATCTGCTCTTGAAATTTTCCCACGCAATTTACCCGTGTAAAAAGCAAGAAGTGCAAGCGTCATCAGCTGAGCTGTGTATGCTTTCGTTGAAGCTACACCTATTTCGGACCCGGCATGGGTGTACACCACAGCGTCTGCTTCGCGCGCAATCGTACTTCCCACCACATTGACAACCGCAAGCGTAAACGCTCCTTTTTCCTTCGCTTCCCGAAGTGCAGCAAGTGTGTCAGCCGTCTCTCCCGATTGCGTGATTAAAATAACCAGGTCGCCCTTCCCAAGGATTGGGTCGCTGTAACGAAACTCACTTGCCACAATTGCAGTAGCCGAAAGGTGCGCAAATTCCTCAAACATGTATTGCCCGACCATTCCTGCGTGGTACGCCGTGCCACAGCTCACAAAACAAATCTTCTTCGCACTTTTCAAATGGCGGCTTGCTTCTTGCCCAAGCGTGTCAAATTCAATTTGATGAGATTTGGATATTCTCTTCCTCAAAATCTCTTGAAGCACATGCGGCTGCTCGTAAATTTCTTTGAGCATGAAATCCGGGTACCCGCCCTTTTGAGCTTGATCAATGCTCCACTTAATTGTGCAAGGTTTCTTCGTAACTTTCTTCTGAGACTTGAGATTTGTAATCTGAATCTCTTTGGCTCGAACCTCAACCAATTCCTCATCATCCAGGTAAATCACTTGTTTCGTGTAGGGAAGAATGGCAGACACATCGCTTGCCACAAAATGTTCCCCCTTTCCAATTCCGATGACAAGGGGATTTGAGCGCTTCAGCGCAACTAGGTAATTGGGCTCATCTCGGGAAAGTGCCACGAAAGCAAGGTAACCTTCAAACCGCATTGCCGCGCGGCGCACCGCCTTAGAAAGATTTCCACGGTCATAATATTCAATCAGTTGAGCAATTACTTCTGTGTCTGTCTCCGATTTAAATTGAATCCCTTTGCGCTCTAGCTCACTTTTTAACTCGCGGTAATTCTCCACGATGCCGTTATGAACTACCGCAATTCGCCCCTTTGCACCCAAATGGGGATGTGCATTAATTGTAGATGGAACTCCATGAGTGGCCCAGCGGGTGTGGCCAATTCCGATTCGTGCGGGTGATTTGAATCCATTTAAAATTGATTTAAGGTCTGCAATTTTCCCTTTTGCTTTAAAAAGTCGTATGTTTTTTTCGGCGGGGTCAATACACGCGATTCCGGCAGAATCGTAGCCGCGATATTCCAGGCGTTCAAGGCCGTCCAGCAAAATGGGGATTGTTTCACGAGTTCCGACGTACCCGACAATTCCACACATTGATTCATGCCCTTTATTTTAAACTCATCAAATACACAGACGTGAACTTTCAATTAAGTTGATTATGCTTGGGAATCGGTTAACTTTCAAGTTTTAGAAAACAGGGGGGCGCATCCAAAAAAAATAGTTCCGATTCAGTGGCAAACCCTCACCCTACCCTCTCCCTTAAGAAAAGGGAGAGAGGAAAATTCATTGGAACATTTCTCCCCCTCTCCCTCGCGAAGTCTCGCAAATTAATTCTGCGAGGCGAAGCAGAGGGAGAGGGTAGGGTGAGGGTGAGTAAAAAAGAACTGCGGTAAGTGGGATGTACCCAAAACAGAGGACAGGTTTGAATGAAATCATCCTTTGTGGCCTCCTTGAGTATAGAACTTACTATTTGAAGCCGATAAAATGGGTGATGAAAAATCAAAACAGAAGAAAACATTTTCTGGTTCACAAACCATTTCAACTCCGCTACCTTTTCTACGCAATAGCCCTTCTTTCCACCGTTATTATTGTTGCGCTTACAGGAACTCATTTTGGGATTTGGGGCTCAGTCATTCAAGCTTTCTCACCCGCCTCGATGAAAAGCAACATGATTACAGCGCAGCAAATCCACGAGTACGAACAGGCCAGAATACCAAAACCATTTCCCCGTGCAGACTCATCGCTTCGCCGCTATGAAGCAATTGAACTGCTCAGCGCAAGGGAGCGCGAGGTCATTAACGAAATCATAAGCGAAACAGACAAAAAAAATACATTTTTAATTTTCCTACTCCTTCTCTTCATCGGATGGGGAAGTGTCTTCGTAACCCATAAAGTTGCGGGGCCTCTATTCAAACTCAAACAATATTTAAACCATGTTCGTTCAGGCGACTTAACCGCTCGCATCAAATTCCGAAAGTTTGATGAGATGCAGGATTTGGCACCCCACTTCAATGCAATGACTGCTGAATTTGATGCTGCCATTGGCAAATTGAAAAAGATGGCGCGTGAAACGCCCTCTCACCAACTCTCCCAAGCAATAGAGAAAGAATTGTCCAGATTCAAAACCACTGGGGATTCATTTTGAGGGACAAGTTTCACCATTCAGTCGCAGTTCTTACGGCAATCACTTTTTTGTTCTTCGCTCCTCCATCCTACTCAGCAGATATTTCATCAGAATTAACTCCTTCAGACACTGAGCTGCTCATGCAAATTCAGCACGACACTTTCAATTATTTTTTACAGTACACCGACCCTCACACTGGATTAACGCTTGACTCTTCTAGACCCGGCGCTCCGGCTTCCATTGCAGCTACTGGGTTTGCACTCGCAAGTTTTGCGATTGCCACAACACATGGATGGCTGTCATACCGCGACGCCTACAGCCGAATTGAAAAAACTCTTGAGACTTTATCGAACAAAGAGGCTGGTCGGAATGGTTTCTTCTACCATTTCCTTGATCCTAAGACCGGAAAACGAATTTGGAATTCAGAAGTTTCTTCTATTGATACCGCCCTCTTTATCGCTGGAGCGCTTGTTTGTGCTAGTTATTTTCCGGAAACTAAAGTAGACACACTTGCGCGAAAACTGTACGCAGAAGTGAAATGGAGTTGGATGTTAAATGACGCGCATCTCTTTAGCCACGGGTGGAAACCAGAGCAGGGATTTCTTCCCTATTACTGGGATATGTATTCGGAACACTTGATTTTACAAGCTTTGGCCTTGGGCTCAGAAACTTACCCAGTGCCTGCCGAAGTGTGGACCGCATGGAAACGGGAAAAAAGTGTTTACCAAAATAAAGAAATTATCTATGCGTACACGGGAAGCCTATTCACCTACCAATACACTCATGCATTTATTGACTTTCGAAAGTTAAGCGATGGGGGTATTAATTATTTTGAAAATTCCCGCCGGGCATCTATTGCCAATCGCGAATTTTGCGCCGCTCACTCAAATGAATACCAGACTTACCAGAACTCTATTTGGGGTCTAAGCGCTTCTCTTGGACCTGATGGGTACCGCGCCTATGGAGCAGAACCTGGAGAAGCCTTTCACGATGGAACCATTGCTCCTTACGGCGCAATTGGCTCCATCGTTTTCACGCCCAAAGAATCCATGGAAGCCATTCGAATCATGCATGAGCAGCATCAAAACAAACTTTACAGTACTTACGGTTTCAAAGATTCCTTTAATTTGGACCAAAATTGGTGGGCAAGTGAATATTTAGGAGTGGACCAAGGCATCATCGTATTAATGCTTGAAAATTTTCTAAATGGCGGGGTAGTTTGGAAACGATTTATGAAGTTCGCAGGAATTCAGCGATGGATTGAAAAAACAGGCCTGCAAAATTTGAATAACAGCAAAACACATCAAACCAATTAACTGAATCTTTGCAAAACCAAACTCCCCCTAACCCCCTCTTTAAATTAAAGAGGGGGAAATAAGCTTGAAAGCATTTCTTCCCCTCTTTTGTAAAGAGGGGAATGAGGGGAGTTAGAGAAGGTTGAATTATTTTGCAAAGGTTTAGACATTAAATTAATCTTTCCCTAGAAAACGAGCGGCAATTCGCTCTGCTGCTTCTTGAACTGCTTCGCGAGTCAAGAGTTCTCCATTTTCAATTTTTTCTTTAAGCTCACCAATTCGGCCGCAACTGGGATCTGGGATGTCGAGGATTTCTTTTTGATACCGCTCGATTTCTTGCTTTAAGCTTAATTTGTTTTCTTCATCCATAGTACGCTCGCAGATCATCTGATTGATTTTTGTGGGAGCGCACGTCACCCTTTTGCCGCTATTCTTTTGGGTCATTGATGGTTTTTGCCATCACACCTTTTAAAACGCATCCCGTAAAAGGTTGGTGTTGCTTTTCGTGGAGTGTATCGACGCAAGCAGGAGGAACTTAATAAATGAGGACAACGCTTTTCAGCGCAACTCCTTAATCTGCGGCAGAAATAAATTGTTAATTTGATGCGTGAAGCGAAATTCTCAATTTTTTTTGAAGATTGCTTGATGCTAAACTGTTTTTTTCTCAAGTAAGCTGCAAATGACTTATGCTTCGAGCGCAATTTCTCCTGTTTTCTTCATCAAATTGCTTCTCAATCGAAGTACCACTTTGGTGTGAATCTGACATACCCGGGACTCGGACACATTCAGCACATCGCCGATTTCCCGCAAAGTTAGATTTTCATAATAATAAAGTACGACGACTAGTTTTTCTTTCTCAGGCAATTGATCCACGCACTGGGTGAGCAATTCCTTCACTTCATTCTGATGAACATAACTGAACTGATTCGTAATGAGTGAATCTTCAACTGTTTGAAGCCTCGAAATGGGCTTATTGCCGTCGTCATTTTGCCAAACTTCATCGAGTGACAGAAATGCCGTTGAATTGAGCTCACTATAAATCCCATTTAGGTCTTCAACACTCATATTCATCGATTTGGCAATTTCTTCTTCGGTTGCCACGCGCCCAAATTTGTCTTCAATCTCTCTAATTTTGCGCTCAATTTCCCGAGCACGTTTTCTAAGGAGCCGCGGTGCCCAGTCCAATTTCCGAAGCTCATCCATAATGGCACCGCGAATTCTTGAAACGCCGTAGGTTTCAAATTTATTTCCCTGATTGACATCATACTTTTCAATTGCGTCAAAAAGACCTAAGATGCCGTAACTAACCAAATCATTAAACTCAACATTGGGAGGAAGCCCAATGGCGACCCGGCCCGCCACATATTTAACGAGGTAAAGATACTTCTTCACAATTTCTTCCCGAAGAGCCTGGCTCTTTGTTCTCTTGTATTTCTTCCAAAGCTTCTGATCTGCATCTGTCATAACCCCTCCTCCTCTCCTCTAAACAACCAATAAAATGGTTTCATTAAATCGTTTTTTTTCTACAATTTAGTTTACGTATGATGCCAATTCATTGCCCTGAATCTTTTGCATTACTTCTTTCCTCTGCTTTCCTGTTCCAAAATTTTCTTAATCTGCATGAGTGTGTAGTTTTTTGACTGAAGGACTTTTATTTTTTCAAGGCGGTCAAACACTGAATCATCATAAAGACGGTGTCCGGAAGGGGTTCTTCTTGCTTCTGAAATCAAATCGGCAAGTGTGTAATTATGGATGGTCTGGCGAGAAAATCCTGAATACTCGATGACTTCGCCGATTTTAAAAAGCTTTTCTCTTTTCATGCGCAACATTCTCCACCAGCGGTTCTGAATCTGTTCCCTGAAGAGCTGCCTGTTTCAATTTTTTGTAAAGCGCGGAGGCCTGCTCATGCACGGGATTCAAAAGGAGTAACTTCTCAAGCGTAAAGCGCGCAGATCCCCACTCTTTTTTTTGAATCATTTCCTGTACCTGTTTCCAATAAGTTTCAACGCGTGCCGTAATTTCAACATCATAAACACCACCCACAATGCCAGTTTCCTTTTTCCCTTCACGGAGCATTCGTTCCTTTAAGATGTCAATCCGTTTTGAGGCTTCGACATTTTTTGAATCTAATAGAAACACTTCTTCATAAGTTTCAGCCGCGAGATTGTAATTTTTAAACTCTGCATACAAGTCGCCGTCGGAAAGCAGTTTTGCAATCCGTGCCTGCCGTGCCTCTGAACTCAATTCTTCACGCAACTCGCGACTCTCTTGATTAGAATCAGCGGCATAAGCTGGTGGAACCAAGGCGCAAGTCATCATGAAACTGCCCCAGTTAAAAAGGAAAAGGGGGGAAATGAAAACAATGAGAGGCAATGGAAATGAAGAATCCATTTTTGAATCTTTAGATTTCCTGTACATTCGGGGTTTATCATACATGTATTACAAAATGTAAATTACATAATATAAATTATATTTTGTAACGCAGAGGCTACTTTTTTGAGGAATGGAAGTCAAGGCTATTTTGAAAAAAACAAAAACTTTTTTCTTACCCGTCTATTTCTAGCATGTGGTGAAAGCCGACATCCTATATATTGGGTGTAAAATTTTTAGACTGATTCTTAAATTGTGACGGTAAATGATTGTTGCTGAAAAATTTTCTGTAACTGTTTAGCCCATTGAAGTTCATACGGGCTTGTCATCCCCGAAATCTTTTAGCGGGGATCCAGAACCTGGATTCCCGCTTTCGCGGGAATGACAAAGAGTCAAAAATCACTTCAAAGCGCTAAACAGACACTATTTTCTTACTTGGAGGATTCTAAAAAGTGCGGGGGTTTTTTAAATAGAAAGAAAGTACGGAACAGAAGAATTACAAACTACTCTGAAAATACACCCATTTTTCGAAATTTAGCGTAACGATTTTCAATCAATGTCTGCGGTGATATTTTTAAAAGTTTCCTCAAGACACGTTCGATGCTTTTGCCTAGCCCTTCAGCTGCTTCTTCAAAATTACGGTGTGCACCTCCAAGCGGCTCTTTGACCACTTCATCAATCACTCCCAAATTAAGCAGGTCCTCACCTGTCAGTTTTAAAACTTCAGCCGCCTCTTCAGACTTTGACTGATCTTTCCAGAGAATTGCAGCGCAGCCTTCCGGAGAAATAACTGAGTAATAGGCATTTTCCATCACCATGACATGGTCTCCCACTCCAATTCCGAGCGCGCCGCCGCTTCCGCCTTCACCAATCACAATCACGACAATGGGAACCCCGAGCGTTGACATTTCACGCAAGTTGTACGCAATTGCCTCGGCCTGGCCGCGCTCTTCAGCGCCAATCCCCGGGTAAGCCCCCGGTGTATCAACCAAACAAATAATGGGGATTGAAAACCGTTCTGCAAGGCGCATGACCCGGATGGCTTTCCGGTACCCCTCTGGGTGGGCACTGCCAAAACTCCGCATTAGATTTTCTTTTGTGTCACGGCCTTTTTGATGCCCAATAACACACACCTTCATGTCGCGAAAGCGCGCAAAACCAGCGACAATAGCACGGTCATCTGAAAAGAGACGGTCACCCTTCAACTCAATAAAATCATCCATTAAATGATGGACGTAATCTAGTGAGTATGGTCGCAAAGGATGCCTTGCGACTTGGACGCGCTGCCACGGAGTTAAATTGCTGTACACTTTCCGGATTTCATTTTCTAGTTTTTGCTCTGCGCTTTTGATTTCTCCAGACAAATCAATTCCACTTTCGTGCCGCGCTTTCATTTCTAATATGGTCTTCTCAAGCTCCACCATGGATTTCTCAAACATAAGATGGGCGTTATGGGGCATTTGTTGATTGGTTTTGAGTGTTTGAGTTGCCATTATTCGACAATAGTGACTTGGGTTTTGAGGGGTACAATGGAGTAGAGTTCTTCAACATCTTCATTATGCATTCTGACACAGCCATGTGTCACATGAGTTCCAATTGACCCGGGGTCAGTCGTCCCATGAATTCCATAACTTGGAATTGAAAAACCCATCCAACGCGTCCCCAAAAGATTTCCAGGACTGCCGGGGGGGAAGACGCCGCCTGCGGGGGAAAACCATGTTGGATTTTCGAGTTTGGTTTCAATCGTAAATGTTCCTGCAGGTGTTTTGGTTCCTTCACCAGTCGCAACCGGATATGCCTTAAGCAATTCATCACCAGAAAAAAGCTTGAGTAAATTTTCAGATTTATCCACCAAAATCGTGTAGTTTGCCGTAGACACTTTAAGCTTCATGCCAGAATAAATCCGGTCGCTTTCAATGCTATTTGATTTTTTTAACAATTCAATTGTGGTTTTATGTTTTTTTGCGATTTTTTGGAGGGTGTCCCCTTGCTGAACAATGTATTGGATGCTGTCAGGTGTTGAAGTTTGAGAAAAAATGAGTTGGACATTAAGTTGGTAGAGCTCTGAGTGAACCCGTCTGAGATCTTCTGGAGCCAGCTTATGGGCCAGCAAGTCTTTGCACTTTGTTTTTGCTTCCACCAAATTGCCACGGTCGATAAATCCCCTGACCTCTGAAAGAGAACTTGTAATCTGTTTGGAATTTAATAAACGTGCGGCATTTTCGGAAGCAACTGGTTCTTCTGTCAATCCGAACGGGACAGCAAGACACATCCAGCCCAAGATGAATAAAATTTGGGTCGCGCGCTTCACCACACACACACCGCATAAGCGATTACAGTTCCCAAAATAGCTCCAATCACCACTTCAAACGGTGTGTGGCCCAAAAAAGCTCTCAACCGTTGTTCGGAAAATGTCCCTTGCGCATGAACTTCATCAATCATCCGATTCAAAATAACAGCTTGTTTTCCTACCGAGCGCCTGACACTGGCAGCATCAAACATAGTTACAAGCGCAAAAAAAAGAGCCAACAGGAAAATGATTGAATCAAATCCGCCGAACAAGCCGACCACAGTAGCAACTGCCGCAGTGCCAGACGAATGCGAGCTTGGCATGCCTCCAGTGTCAATAATCCAGCGAATATCAAAGCGTTTATGTTTCCGCATGTGATTCAAAATTTTGATGGACTGGGCAATCACCCATGCGAGCAGCACCGCTGCATAAGCCCTGCTAATTGGAAAGGTGTCTCTCATAAATCAGTAACTTTGCAACTGAGGATTGAAGGTATTGACATAAAATGAATATTTAACTAAAATAATAAAAAATATGTATGTTATTAATAATTATTACACTCTCTTAATCAATGCGGAGATTATACATTTAAAATACAAAAGACAAAATGGGATTCTTTCTCAGTTTCAACGGTTAAATTCATACGCAAATAACTTACTCTAACTCCTATGTTATCAAAGGTTTATGCAGCTACCTGTATTGGAATTGACGCCTTTCTCATTGAAATTGAAGTGGACGTCACGAACGGATTACCATTATGCATCATCGTGGGTCTGCCAGATCAGGCGGTGCGTGAAAGCAAGGAGCGCGTCCGTTCTGCAATGAGCAATAGCGGTTTTGCCGTCCCGGTGAGGAAGACCACGGTAAGCCTTGCTCCAGCTGACCTTAAGAAGGAAGGGCCTGTCTTTGACCTTGCCATTGCAATCGGCATTCTGGTTGCCTCCGGCTTCATCAAGCGGGACTATTTGGATGATTTTCTTTTTGTTGGCGAACTCGCTCTTGATGGTTCGCTCAGAAAAGTGCGAGGGTCTCTTCCAATTGCTGAGCTCGCTCGGCAAAAAAGGAAGACACTGATTATGCCTTTAGCGAATGAACAAGAAATAGCGCTTCTTGATGAAAGTTCTGTTTTTTTGGCGAGCAACCTCAAGTCAGTAGTCCAGCACATTAATGGTGAAGTGGATTTGAACCGACCGAAAAAAAATAAAACCTACCCCCAGCCCCTTCAACCCAATTACGACGGAGGGGATTTCTCTGATGTGAAAGGGCAGTGGCATGCGAAGCGCGCTTGTGAAATCGCTGCAAGCGGTTTTCATAACCTCCTATTGATTGGTCCACCAGGCTCTGGAAAAACGATGCT
>JAHFHD010000014.1:0-24440 GCA_023247075.1 Candidatus Omnitrophota bacterium
TCTTGGATTCACTACATCCACCAATATGAATTGATGGGTCATCACATCTTCTTAAGTGTGGATTGGGACGGCAAAGCCTTTGCCCATGTGCTGGATAAGACTACACATCAATTCCGGGATTCAACTGATGAAGAAAATCAGCTTGCGATTAGGCTCAATCAAAACCCTAACACGCATGGCAACTCTGGGATTACCTACATCCACCAATATGAATTGATGGGTCATCAAATCTTCTTAAGCGTGGGTGGGGACGGCAAAGCCTTTGCCCATGTGCTGGATAAGACCACACACCAGTTCCGGGATCCAACTGATGAAGAAAATCAACTTGCGATTAGGCTCAATCAAAACCCTAACACGCATGGCAACTCTGGGATTACCTACATCCACCAATATGAATTTATGGATCATCACATCTTCTTAAGTGTGGGTGATGACGGCAAAGCCTTTGCCCATGCCGCCAAAATGGTCTTTAACCAACCTAGTGAAGCCATCACGACACTTGAAAATAAGTTAATTGATCTGTCAAAGCAAATCAATGCTCTTGAAATCTTGCGAGCCGCGCGGTCGGAGTTGAGAAGCTGTTTGGTGCATGGAAATGGTCATGAGCCGTACGATACTCATTTTGCCAAGACCGAGATCGGTGAATCTTTCATTGCGGTTTCAGTCCAAGCGATGTGGGGCATTTTTGCGGTTGATTTTGTACGTGAGCAAGGGCAAGAATGGAGCGAGACGGTTTTAAAAATTGAGATGCCTGACTTATTTTCTGGCGATGAATTGAGGACTCGCTATTCAAATGTGTTGATTTACGATACCGAGACTTCGTTTCAAACAATATCAATTGTGCGGCTTTACTCAAAGATTCCTAATATTCGTGATGCCGAGGCAAAGGTATTAATCGATATTCTTGCTCAGAACCAATTCGTAGCTCTTGCCATTCATGTGCCGGAGCTTGAAATTGAAAAGGCTGCAAAATTTAAGGGCGATTTTGTTAAAGAAGTACAAAAGAGACGCAAAGCGCATGGCTCCGGAAATTTAAATGTGAATTTTAAACTTATTAGCGCTCCGACAGCCGCGAATTTTGTAAGCCGCAATTTGGCGGGCCGCACGCTTGTATACGGCGATAAGGAAGAAGACTTGCTTTCGATCAAGCAAAAATTGCAAGCAAAAGGTCCGCAACAAACACTCTTAGTCCGAAAAGACTTTCCATTCAATTCCGATCTTATCGATGACGCGGACGCGTTGCTTGCCGCAGTTCAAGCTATTCTTGCCCGTGAACCTCTGCCTGCTGATGTGGTTTGCGCTTCTCAGCTTGTTGCGCGGTATTTTGCTCTTGTCAAGCGCGTTGAAGCGCTTCGTGACGCAGCCGCGTAAGTCATTTGAGCTAGTTGCCCTATTTATAACGGTTAACGTTAACGGTACAGTTATTTACAGTACTATTTACAGTACCATTTCCCCCGGGGTCTGTTGCAGAAGTCGTATTAAGAAACAAGTCCAAAGGCATTTAATCTCAGTGTTTCTGAATCCTTAGATATTACTTTTAAACGTAACCAGGGTGGGGTCAGTTTAGCGAGATTGGAATGAACTTCAAAAAAAGAAAATATTTCCTGTCTGCGGCGCGGGATCAATTGCTGTTGGTAAAACGAATGCAAATTTTTCAAAGCTGCCGCACTTTTTTTATGTTCCAAATTAAAACCTCCTGTTTTTTCGAAAAATGTAAAACTGGCTTGTCGTTAGGCTGCTCAATTCCCAAAGCCCGAATCATTGTATTCTTTCTCAAGGAAAGAACAGCCTCCTGAAGCTGCCATGGATCGTGATGTATTTCCGCGCGACACAAATTTTTTCTGTCGATGCTATATAAGCAATAGCGTTCGGTAAGCCAATACTCGCGACTTTTTGGCAATGCTTTAAAAATTTTAGAGTTCGGCCCGTAATCTGCCGCGAATTCTGCTGACCCGCCGCTTTTTCTTTCATTTAGGTAGGAAAAAGAGCCCTCTTTGCAGGTCGAATGCATGCTTGCATGAAAATAAGGCAAATGGTACCACCAACGCGCCAGACAAGCTGCAAAAAGATTTTCAACGTCAAGGCTGAAAAACCAGACGCCAGGCTTATGACCGTCAGTCACATAAGTTCTAACATTTAATTCGTTAAAAGAAATACATGGCAATCCTCGAAGTCCTACGTCTGTCATTTGAAATGGTACAACCCCAAGCCACGCACTCCCGTCGAATGTGTCCAGCTTAAGCGGCGAAGGAATAAATTTCTGAAGAAGATTCGCAGGAAAAGACCAGTGGATAAAGAGCAAATTCCGCCAGGTTTGGCGCATGATCCACGGCTCTTGCGGTAAAGGCCAGGGACGGTGATCAACAGATATGTTCATTGAATGGCGAGATAGAAATGAAATCCAGCCAAGGATAAAAACCAAAACACAACGAACCAGTCTCCACGCCTTTTTCCAAGATAGAATTGAGTAAATGCCCGAATGCCCCACCAAAGAGCAATCCAAGAACATGCTATTGGACGATAGGATTGCTCCCGCCAAATAGGCCAGATCAAATCGAAAATACCAATAGTGACTATGGCAAAGCTTACAGAGTGATTCATCACCCAAGCGATACCACGAACATCTGTACGGGTCGTGTCGTAAGAAAAGCCAAACAGGCGAAAGGGTTTTAGTGCTGGTCCTTCAGCGGGAATGGCGTGATCAAAATCGAGAAGGTGCGGCAAGAAGAAGTGAATCGTTCCGAGAGTGATGGTATACAAACCGGCTATAAAAAGGAGGATCTCAATCATTGAAACATTTTAACTCCTAAACATGAAAAATCAAAAGAAAGCTTGCAGCCTAGGATTTTCTTGGAAATCGTATAATTATTGATAGAATCCAGTGGTATAAATCGGCGGCGGTTAGTCATGAAAAACATCGTCAAACTACACGATGGAATTATTAGTTCTGTAATTTTGTTGGGTGTGGTGCTGGGGTATAAAGTGGATTCCAGGTGGTTCATGCTTTCTGGTGTCGTTGCTGGGTTAATGCTCTCAAGCGCATTTACCGGCTTTTGTCTGGTTTATTACGTTCTTCAAAAAATAATGAACCACAAGTAAAGTGTAATGCTTTTTGATTCGAGTATTGCAAATGACGCTATAATTACGGCAGGTAAAGTTTTTCAGAACCATAAAACTTTTTGTCGAGCGCGCTTTTTCAGAAAGACAATTTATTTATGCTCAAGGAGGGAACGCATCGAATGCCTTTCTTGAGTATTGCCAATTTAGGTAAAGAAATTCACGCTCTGCATGCCCGTGGGGTTTAAATGAAACGTTCGCCGCTCGCTTCTGTTTTTTTAATTGTCGCAGTTGATGTGCTGGGCTTTACCATCATTCTGCCACTGCTTCCGTTTTATGCCGAAAAATTTGGGGCGTCTCCTCTTGTGGTCGGGGCGCTGGTTTCTGCCTACGGGCTTTGCCAATTGATTGCGGGCCCCATTCTCGGGCATCTCTCAGACCGTTTCGGCAGAAAACCCATTTTGCTCGTCAGTCAGTTCGGCACACTGGTCGGATTTCTCATTCTCGCATTTGCAAAGAGTCTACCGCTTATTTTTCTTTCTCGGATTATTGACGGCATCACGGCCGGCAATTTGTCTGTCGCACAGGCTTATATTTCGGATGTCACCGAAGCCAAAGACCGCGCCAAATCATTTGGCCTGATTGGAATTGCTTTTGGGCTTGGTTTTTTGATTGGCCCGGCAACGTCCGGGGTGCTGGCTCATTTTAATTACCAGTACCCGATTTTTGCAGCCGCAGGGCTTTCTTTAACCAGCATTCTGGCCACATACTTTCTATTGCCTTCTGTGAGCATGACGGTTCACGCCGGAGAAGAAGCGGGTCAGCGCTTCAGCCCCAAAATTTATTCTGATTCGTTCCGCGACCCCGCACTGGGCCCTTTGTTCAGACAATTCCTCGCATTTATTTTTTCTTTTGTGATTTTTATGTCTGGCTTCGCGCTTTTCGCCGAGCGCCGATTCACCTTTCGCGGCGTGCCGTTTGGCGCAAGGGAAGTGGGCGTGGCATTTGCGTTTGCCGGATTTTTGGGCGTGATTGTTCAGGCGGGGTTGATTGGCCGACTCGTCAAGCGGTTCGGTGAAGCTCAGCTGGTCCGGGTAGGATTCGCCTGCATTTCATTTGGATTTCTTTGCCTTGGTGTCGCGAAATCAATTCCGTTTCTCGCGTTTGTGATTGTCGTTTCATTTTTTGGAAGCTCACTGCTTCGTCCGAGCCTGACCAGTCTCATCACGCGAAACGCAAGTAAAAATCAGCAAGGGGTAACACTTGGGCTCACTCAATCACTGATGTCTATTTCGCAAGTGGTAGGGCCGCTCTTGAGCGGTGTTTTAATCGAACACGCTTTGCTAAAGGAATGGGCTTGGCTCGGCGCCATTGTGACAGCCATCGGTTTTTTTCTCACCTATTAACAATTCTCAAATCGCTCGCACATCAATCAAATTCAGAAAATGGAATTTTGACTCAAAAAGCCAAAAAGATAGTAACTGTTTAGCCCATTGAAGTTCATGCAGGCTTGTCATCCCCGAAATCTTTTATCGGGGATCCAGAACCTGGATTCCCACTTTCGCGGGAATGACAAAAAGTCAAAAATCACTTTAAAGGTAACTGTTTAGCCCTCTGAAATCCCCATTGGTTGTCATCTTGAGCGTAGCGAAGGATCTAGCGATTGCTAGATTCTTCAGTTCGGCCGACGGGCCTCCTTCAGAATGACAAAAAAGAGATGAGATGGTACCTTCATAAAGCTAAATAGACACCTTTAAAGAGCTAAGTAAACACAAAAGATAATCAGTTGGCAAATGTAAATTTATCCGGATAATTTAACACCATGCGTAAAAATATCCTAGAGCGGCAAATTGATTTGCGCTTGCCAAAGGGGAAATCCTGTTTTCTTTGGGGGCCGAGAAAAGCAGGGAAGAGTTATTGGATTCGCCATCATTTAAAAAATGTTGTTTTGATTGATTTGCTTAAAACAGACACTTTCCTAGAGTATGCTTCGCGTCCCGCTCTTTTGCGCGAAAGGTTTGGAAATAAAAAAAAGCTTATTGTCCTGGATGAAGTTCAGAAAACCCCAGCTCTTCTGGATGAAGTTCACTGGATGATTGAAAATCGTGGTTCACAATTTCTCCTGACCGGCTCAAGCGCGCACAAACTTAGAAAGGGCCATGCAAATCTTCTTGGCGGACGCGCCTGGCGCCGCACCATGCTGCCTCTTTCTATTTCGGAAGTCAGCGGTTTTGAGCTCGAAAAAGCTCTTGTTTCTGGCATGTTACCACCTCATTTTCTTTCCGAAAGCCCTGTTGAGGATCTCCGCGCTTACGTTGCTGATTACCTTAAGGAAGAAATTGCCGCCGAGGTGCTCACGCAAAATATTCCGTCTTTTTCAGATTTTTTGCGTGTTGCAGCGCTCACTTCCAGCGAGCTCTTGAATTATACGAACATTGCCCGTGAATGCGGCATTGGCCAGCGCTCGGTGCGCGCCTATTTTGATATTTTGGAAGATTCTTTTTTGGGTTTCCGGCTGCCCGCATGGGCCCAATCAAAAAAAACGCCGCATGATTCTGGCCGACAAATTTTATTTTTTTGATGTTGGTGTTGCGGGTTATCTCGCACGCCGTCACCCCGAGCGAGGCAATATTGATTTTGGCAAAGCCTTTGAGCATTTAATGCTCATGGAATTGCGTGCGTATCAAATGTACCGCAATCCTGAAATGTCACTTTGCTACTGGCGCACCAGCACAGGGGTTGAAGTCGATTTTCTTTTGGGCGAGCGGGAACTTGCCATTGAGGTCAAATCCGGAAAAGTGCATGACGGCGATTTTAACGGTCTTAGGACGTTGCACGAAGACAAAGCAGTTAAAAAAAGAGTCATTGTCTGTCTTGAAGAAATCCCGCGCCTTACCGGAGATGGCATCGAGATTTTGCCTTACGTGATATTTATTAAAAAACCTTGGGCAGGGGAATTGATTTGACGAAACAGCTCATTTAAAAAAAGCACCAAGCATTTGTTTTCTGACGGCCATCGGTTTTTTTCTCACCTACTAGCATATAGCAGTTCCTTTTTACCTATCCTCACCCCGCGGAAGTTTATAAAAATGCTCACTGGGTGTATAATCTTAAATTAAGTCTGGCATTTAAACTTGCAGCAAGGAGAATAACTATGACCAAATCCATTCCAGAGGGATATCACACAGTCACACCAAATTTTACGTTTAAAGATTCTAAGAAAGCAATTGAGTTTTACAAAAAAGCATTTGGCGCGAAAGCGCTGAACCTTTTGCCAAATCTAAATGGGCTCGGCGTCATGCGCGCAACAATTCAAATTGGCAACTCCATCCTGATGATGGGCGATGAAAATCCTGGATGCCAGAGCGCTGAAACATTCGGCAGCTCATCCGTGCCAACTCGGGTAGAATAGCGAACTAATGGAAACACGAGCAACTTGTCTGAACTGCATGGATGGGCGTGTGCAACTACCCGCCCTTGAATGGATCAAAACCAATTACCCGGTCGATTTTGTGGATGTGATTACCGAAACGGGAATGGACGGTGTTTTGGCCAAGCAGGAAGATATTTCCGAAGTTTTGCGCAGTATTAAAGTTTCTGTGACGCTCAATAAATCCACCCGTCTTTTTGTCGTTGGCCACTATGATTGCCGCGGCAATCCTGTTGATGAAAACCGTCACCTTGAAGAAATCATCATTTCTGTCAAGCGGCTCAAACCCCTTTGGCCGGCTCAAGAGGTGATTGGACTTTGGGTTAATGACCAGTGGCAGATTGAACCGGTTGATTTAAAACTTAGGAATCAAATATGGGCAAAAACTATTATGCAACCTTAGGAATTTTAGAGACGAGCACGCCGGAAGAAATCAAAAAAGTTTACCGCAAGCTCGCACTTCAGCATCACCCGGACAAAAATCCAGGAGACAAGAAAGCGGAAGCAAAGTTTAAAGAAATCTCAAGCGCTTATTATGTCTTAAGCGACCCCAAGCGCAGAGCTGAATACGACCAGATGCGGCGGCTTGGCGAAGCACCCAGGAGCGGGGATTATGCGGGCGCACAGGGTTTTGATTTTGAAGAACTCTTGAAACAATTTGGTGGGCGAAAGGGGTCACGCTCTTCCGGAGGCCAATACTCAGGTTTTAACGATATTTTTTCTGATATTTTCTCAGGCGCCAGCCAAGGTTCTCAAGGGAAGACTTACCAATACTATTCATCAGAACCAGAGGCTGAAATAGAACCGGCCAAAGTTGACGTCCACGTCAATCTGCGGATTTCAAAGGAGAAAGCAGAAAAGGGAAGCCGCATCACATTTCGAACACCAGAAGGAAAAACTCTTTCTGTTTCAATTCCTCCTCACACCCGCAACGGGCAGAAACTAAAACTGACAAGGCAAGGCCATCTTTGCTCTACGTGCCGGCATGAAGGGGACATTATTCTTAAGGTTGTATTGAAGTAGCTTTTCCACACTTCATTTTCCTAGAGATTTTTGTGTCTAGCCGCTTCTTTAATTGAGTGCGTGCTTGTTGGCGTCATGGTTTTGAATTTTGAGATTTTCCCAGGCGATGATTGCTCGTTTGCGAATTTTTCCCCAATGATATTCACCGGTGACGCCAGTTTCGCGAATTACCCGGTGGCAAGGAATAAGGTAAGCCACTGGATTTTTACCTACGGCGGAACCCACGGCACGCGTCGCAGTCGGTTTTCCCACCGCTTTCGCCAAATGTCCATAAGTTGTAAGCGTGCTCTGCGGGACATTGAGCAAGGTCCTCCACACGCGGACTTGAAACGCCGTGCCTTTGACAAATGCACGCAAGGGAGAAGAGTTGGAATTTATTTGATGTGACCGATTGTGTAATTGTTTCTGACTTAATGTCCGACTACGATTAGTGCTGGCGCTTTTTGCGCTGGTAAAAATTCGTCCGGCTAATTTGGCAGCATGAGAATCGTCACGATGCAATTTTGCGTAAGGCCAATCTTTTTGAATCGCAGTTAAGCCAACACCATTTTTTTTAAAATCGGAAAAGGAAAGATGACAAATCCCGCGCGGACTTTCTGCAATCAAACATTTCCCGAATGGACTTTCGGCAAAACCAAAAGTGATGCGCCATCCCTTGCCCCCAGACTTTAATTCATCGGGTGAGGCCGCTTCCAAATAGATGCAAAGACCGTGCAAACGACTGGGTTTTGATAATCCAGAATCGAGCGCAGCATCCAAAATGCTTTTTCCTTTGCGAAGCTGTTTTTTGACATGGGCAAGTGTGAGGCATTGAAGAAAATCTTTTGGCGTGACTCCTGCCCAGGAAGAAAACAATCGGTGAAAGTGAAAAGGGCTCATTTTAGCGCGACTGGCAAGCTTCGCCAAATCAGATTGGTCAGTAAAATTTTTGTCGAGATACTGGATGATGTCCGCAATGCGTTCGTAATTATTCACGCGCCAATTTAACATTTGAAGACCACTGCTTCCACCCGATTCTTGCGGCCTGCAAATAGACAGCTCATCAATGGTACAGTTTGGAGGGGGATAAGTCGATTTAAGAACAAAGAGAAATTTTTGAAATCGCGTGGACAATCCATCGCCACCAATTAATCAAGGTGCCGTTTGAAAAATAAACTTCCGGAAGTCACTTTGTTGTTTTGGATTATGAAGATTGCCGCAACGACTTTGGGCGAAACAGCAGGCGACCTCCTCTCTATGACATTAAATGTCGGCTACGCATTCAGCTCAATGATTTTGATTAGTCTATTTTTAATTACCCTGGTCACCCAATTAAAATCGAAACAATATCATCCGCTGCTTTATTGGATTGTGATTCTTTCTACAAGCACAGCCGGCACCACAATGTCTGATTACATGGACCGCACTTTGGGACTTGGTTATGCCAAAGGCACACTCATTTTAATTACCATCTTGGCAACCATTTTTATTTACTGGCGCGCGAGCGCTCACTCCTTTTCCGTTCAAAACATCACAACGTTTAAAGTCGAATTGCTTTATTGGACTGCCATTCTATTTTCAAATACTTTGGGTACTGCACTGGGTGATTTCTTGGCCGATGATTCCGGCCTTGGATTTGCGGGAGGAGCACTTCTGATTGGTGGATTGATTGCGCTGACAGCTCTCGCCTATTACTTGACCCGGATTTCTAAAACCCTTTTGTTCTGGATTGCATTTGTCCTCACGCGTCCATTTGGCGCAACTATGGGAGACGTGCTCACAAAATCAAGAGAACGAGGCGGCCTTAATTTTGGCACCATTGGCTCTTCAGCCATTCTTGCAGCCGTCCTCATTATTTTAATTCTGTACACAACTTTAAATCAAAGCAAGACCGCAAAAACAGCTCTTAGTTAATAATTTGAGTTCTGGACATTTCAACTTTTTAGTTGTCATCCTGAGCGCAGCGAAGGATCTCGCATTCGCTAGATTCTTCGGGCTTCGCCCTCAGAATGACATAAATATGCAGAACTCAAGTTAATAAGGAAATTAAAACCAAACCAATGATTCCAAAGCATCATTTGCATTCTTTTCTTTACCGCGGGCTGTATTGCTTCGGATTGGTCGGCTTTATTTTATTTCTAGGGACCACCTGCATTCACTTCATCGAAGGTTTTTCTTATGTCGATGCATTTTACTTTACAAGCATGATTGCAACCGGCCAGGGCCCGGCGCCAACCGTTAGTCCTGTCACGGTCTCGGGAAAATTATTCACCTGTTTCCTTGCTTTTATTTCCACGGGGGCAATGATTGCTTCACTTGGTTTTTTATTTGGCCCCTTTTTGGGGAGGCTGTGGAAAGTGGGAATCACAAAATTTGAAGAAGAGCTTGAGCATCTACGCAAGAATAAATAAAACAAAATAAAGGCTCATCTCTTCCAAACAAGCAGAGTTCCAAACTCGAATTAATTTAGAAATTCAATTCTACATTCCATGTTTTTAGGTCAAGCACAATTATTTCTACGATTAAAAAAACCTCCCGGAGTTTTAATCTTTGATCTAATCGAGAGGGACTGGGTTTTATTGGATTTATTTGGATGGCCTCACTCATGGTGACCTTAAACGAGCTCTCAATTTTTTCGCTTTTAGTGCTCATATTTTTTCTTTCTTTAGTATGTCTTGGAATAGGGATGATAAAATTGAATTCATTATTGAGAAGTATTGGACAAAAGAATCTGCCGGAGTAAGATTCATCAACGCTTTTTTACAACCCGAACTAATAAGGAGAGAATAAAAATGAGTTCACAAACAATAGTTCCAGCAACAGTTCCAATTGAAATTGGCATTTCTGAGCAGGACAGAAAAAAAATTGTGGAAGGGCTGTCCAAATTTTTGGCCGACACATACACCCTTTACCTCAAAACACATAACTTCCATTGGAATGTGGTGGGCCCCATGTTTCAAACACTTCATTTAATGTTTGAGCAGCATTACAATGACCTATGGATGGCCGTCGATTTAATTGCCGAACGAATCCGCGCTTTAGGTTCTTTGGCACCGGGAACTTATTCTGAATTTGCAAGCCTAAGTTCAATCAAAGAAGAAAAAGGCAGCTTGAAAGCCGAGCGCATGATTCGCTCTTTAATTGAAGGCCACGAAGCAGTTATTCGTACTGCAAGGACTGTCTTTTCTGTAGCAGAAAAAGCGCAAGATCAAGTTACCATTGATCTATTGACCCAACGGATGAATGTTCACGAAAAAACAGCGTGGATGCTGCGAAGTCTGTTGCAATCTTAATCACACGTTAACCACCGAAACATGTTTTAAACCAAATAATAGATTTCGCTGAATCGCTCAGGAATTTTATGGGAAAAATTTTTGCGCTTGCACTGGGGAGTCTTGCAGGCGGCTTTGCCCGCTACTATTTAGCTGGTTTTGTTTCTCGTGTTTTCGGAACGAATTTTCCACACGGCACTTTGGCAGTCAATTTGACAGGCTGTTTTCTGATTGGATTTTTCTCTTCAGTTTCTGAAGGAAAATTTTTGATGAGTCCAGAAGCGCGCTTTCTTTTGACGGTCGGCTTTTGTGGGGCATTCACTACATTTTCCACCTTGATGCTTGAGACGACCAATTTGCTAAAAGGCGGAGAAATGTTCCAGGCTTTTTTAAACATTGCCCTGAGCTTTATTCTTGGATTTTTTGTTTTTAAAATAGGCATTTTCCTCGCCAAATTAATCTAAAAATCAATAAAGGAGAATTGAAATGACGAAAATAAAATCAATGTGCTGCTTTCAACCTGTTTCTCAACCGCTGCTTTCGTCGATTGCTCTTCTTCTATTTCGCTTAATTATTGGAACCGCTTTTGTCTTTCATGGATGGGGAAAAATACAAAACCCATTTAATTGGGCTGGCGCAGAGTCTCATATTCCCGGGTTTTTCCAGTTTTTAGCGGCGCTCTCAGAGTTTGGCGGAGGGATTGCCTGGGTGCTCGGACTTTTGACTCAGGGGGCGTCCCTTGGGATTTTCTGCACGATGGCAGTTGCTGTCCATATGCATTTGATTGTGAGGCATGACCCCTTCGTGAATTTGACAGGAGGAATGTCCTATGAGCCGGCTTTGGTTTATTTGGGCATTTCCGTTTTATTTCTTGCGCTCGGACCCGGAAAGTTTTCGTTAGACAATCAAATATTTAAAAAGTGCGAATGAGAAAAAACAGTGTTTTAAAGGTGAGATGCAAATGGGCACAGTCTCACGAGCTATTTGTGCCGTATCACGATTTAGAGTGGGGTGTTCCGGTTCATGACAACCGCCTCCTCTTTGAGATGCTTAATCTTGAAGGGGCTCAAGCTGGTTTGAGTTGGCTAACTATTCTCAAAAAGCGCG
Organism: Candidatus Omnitrophota bacterium; assembly: GCA_023247075.1. Taxonomy (GTDB): domain Bacteria; phylum Omnitrophota; class Omnitrophia; order Omnitrophales; family Danuiimicrobiaceae; genus JAHFHD01. The sequence goes on from JAHFHD010000014.1 coordinate 11,869, forward strand.
ACAATTATCTCAAGGCATTTGACCGTTTCAACGCCAGAAAAGTTGCAACTTACAGCTCAAGCAAAAAAGCGATGCTGCTTAAAAACGAAGGCATTGTTCGAAATCGTCTTAAAATTAATGCCGTCACCCAAAACGCAAAAGCTTTTCTTAGAGTTCAACGTGAATTTGGAAGTTTTGACAAATACATTTGGCAGTTTGTGGATGGAAAGCCTTTAACTAGGGCAGAGAAACAGAGTGCAATTACAAAAAGTGAATTGATGAGTAAAAACTTAAAAAAACGCGGCTTCACATTTGTGGGCGCTACAATTTGCTACGCTTTCATGCAAGCCGTTGGTATGATAAACGACCATTCTTCCGAATGCTTTCGAGTGAGACAACTTCCCAATCTTTAAAAGCAAAGGTCACTAGATTATTCGAGCTTGGCACTTTTCTTTTCCCCTCACCCCAACCCTCTCCCTCGCGAAGCAGAGGGAGAGGGGGTTAATTTAAAAAAGTGTCAAACTCGAGTAGGGTAATTAAATGAAAACCACACAAATTCCACCCATTATTTATGGGACCGCGTGGAAAGAAGGCGCTACGGCTGAGCTTACGAAGCAAGCCGTGACTGCGGGCTTTCGCGGCATTGACACCGCCAATCAAAAAATGCATTACCGAGAAGATTATGTTGGCGAAGCACTCCTCAAACTTAAGGGTCAGGGAATTCCCAGAGAAGATTTATTTTTGCAAAGCAAATACACGTATCAAGAGGGGCAAGATCACCGCCTGCCTTATGACCCCAATGCCGATTTTGGCACTCAGGTGCGATCTTCCTTTGCTCACTCACTTCAAAATCTCCACACTCATTACATCGATTCCTATTTGCTTCATGGCCCAAGATCATCGCGGGGCATGACGGATGTTGATTGGGAAGTGTGGGCGGCGATGGAGGGTTTACACGATTCAGGCGAGGTGCGAATGATTGGAGCAAGCAATGTGGGGCTTCATCACGTGATGGAGCTTTGCGAGAAAGCCAGGGTCAAACCAAAAATAGTTCAGAATCGCTGCTACGCAATTCGCGGCTGGGATCAAGCGGTGCGCGAATACTGCTTGGCCAACCAAATTGTGTACCAAGGATTTTCCTTGCTTACGGCGAACCCTCAGGTTTTAGCCGATTCACGGGTCGCAGCCATGGCTCGTCATTATGAAGTCACTTCCGAGCAAGTCATATTGCGTTTTGCCACACACATTGGAATTCTTCCATTGACCGGCACCACGGATTCTCAGCACATGAAGGACGATCTTGAAATTTCAAAGTTTGAATTGTCCAATGCTGATTTAAATACAATTCACGCAATCTCAACTTCCAACAAAAAAATTTATGAATCGTTTTAACAAACGTTTCGACAAGACCGACAATTGGTCTCTTGCCGGCACACCCGTGGACCCATCGCCGCGCATCCGTCTTGAAGATGGATGCCGCGAGTTCACCATGCGGGCTATGGATTTGATTTGTCCAATTGGCATGGGCCAGCGCGGATTAATTGTAGCCCCGCCGGGCAGCGGCAAAACCACGTTCCTTAAACACATCTGTCAAGCCATCGCAAAAGGTCATCCAACCATTAAGCTTTACTGCCTCTTGATTGACGAAAGGCCTGAAGAGGTCACTGATTTCAGACGCAGTACAATGGCTGAGGTGCGCTGGTCTTCTTCGGATGAAAATTATGAGCATCATATTTCTACGGCCGATGAACTGATGCGGCAAGCGATTCGTGAAGTAGGAGCAGGTCAAAATGTAATGATTGTGATTGATTCTTTGACGCGGCTTGCAAGAGTACATAACGCGAGCGGGCATTCAAGCGGACGCACACTTTCAGGCGGAGTGGACGCGCGTTCACTTGAGGTGCCGAGGCGCATTTTTGGAGCCGCGCGAAAAATTGAACACGCGGGCTCGCTCACAGTTTTAGGGACTCTTTTAATTGACACCGGAAGCCGCATGGACCAAGTGATTTTTGAAGAGTTTAAAGGCACGGGCAATATGGAAATTGTGTTGTCCCGTGAAATTTCAAATCAGCGAATTTACCCCGCAATTGACATTGCCAAAAGCAGCACCCGAAAAGAAGAGCTGTTGTTTGAACCGGGCGAGCTTGCTTCGATTCACAAAATCCGCCACGCACTGGCCGGGCTTGGTGCTGTGGAAGCAGCTAAGGCGCTCACTGGGCAACTTCGGAAATACTCCACCAATAGCGAGTGGCTTTCCACGCTTAAGTAAGGGCGTGCGTTCCCACGTCTTGAGTAAGAATTTGTCAGTCTTGGTTTGTTTGCTCTTTTTGCGTTTTGCGAGGAGTTCTTGCCAGAAAGGCATTGCTGGGGCATAATCCAACGTAGCAAATTTTGTTCCTAACTTTAAAAACGCATCAAAACCAAAAAGAGGCGACATGGGATTTCAACAAGGCGGTGGTTTCAGCGGTCCAAGAGAGATGCACAAAGCAACTTGTTCAGATTGTAACAAAGAATGTGAAGTTCCTTTTAAACCAAGCGGTGCCCGGCCCGTTTATTGCAAAGAGTGTTTTTCAAAGCGTAAAGACGGCGGTCGGTAAAAAACAGATTTTTTAAAAATATGTTTTTAAAAAAGGTATATCTTTTACGAGGGCTCAGAAAGCTTGTTGGTTGAGACTGCTTCAATACAACAGCACCTCTTTTATTTTTCATTAATTTTGGAAAGGAAAATATGAAATTGAAATTAGTCACGATGTCGGCACTTCTATTAATTCTATGGAATGGCGCTGGATTTTCCGAAGAAGCGCAAATGCCCGCTATGAGCGCTGAACAGCAAGCGAAGATGGCTGAAATGCAAAAGTACACGACGCCGAATGAAAATCACAAAGCACTTGAACCGCTTGTCGGCAAATGGAAAAGTTCTGTCAAGTTTTGGATGAGCGTCGGCGCACCGCCTGAAGTTTCTAGTGGTACAAGTGAAAATCATTGGATTATGGGTGGGCGTTTTGTCGAACAGGATTTTAAGGGTATGTCCATGGGTCAGCCATTTGAAGGTATGGGCATTACGGGCTTTGACACCATCCGCGGCGAATACATTTCAATTTGGCTCGACAATATGGCAACGGGAATGATGGTAGCAAGCGCTCAATTTGACCCGGCCACGAAAGTTTTTAATGAAAACGGAACCATGTCCTGCCCGCTGACGATGGAAAAGAATCGTTCCATTCGTTCCGTCTGGAAAATTGTGGACAATGATCACAATTTGTACGAAGCCTTTATGAATGACAAAGATGGCAAGGAATACAAAGCCATGGAAATTACCTACGAACGGGTTCAATAAAAAAGACGTCTAGCAATATCACGCCAAAGGATGGTATGAGACAAAATTTTAAGCGCGATAAAATGAGAAAAGAAGAATCAAGAAGAAAGAAAAGCGAAGAGAAAAGAAATAAACGCTTGAACAAAAAAGCAAACATTGCCTCACTCGTTCAAATTACCCCAGACGATTCAAGTCAGACGAGCTGACAAAATCTCCAAAGCCAAGTGCTTCCGAAAAGAAGGCCAGAGGCATTTGTCGATTGATTTAGGGCCTGCTTTTAGGGTCGTCTCTCCGTTTTGCTTTTTTATTCCGCAGGTAATGGTAAAATCCATTTGCAGAGGTCAAGTTAAAAGCAAAAGGAATCAGATGAAATTATTTGTTTTGGTTCTCCTAATTTTTTCAGGATTCGCGTCGAGCGGTTTTTGTGGGGAGGTCGAGCAGCTTCTGAGCCAATCAACCAATCTTCCCACGGGTGATGTTGGGGGAATAACTGGTCTTCTCGGCAACCTTTCTTTTTCTGGGTTTATTGGCGGACTAATTTTCGGGAGCATTGGCTTTGCCGCTTTTATTTATGGAAAGAAAACCGCAGGATTTAAGCCAATGGTACTCGGTGCAATTTTAATGATTTACCCTTATTTTGTTAGGGGAAATATCCTTTTGTATGCAATTGGAATTAGCCTTACCGCCGCTTTATTTATTTTTAGAGAGTAATCAAATCAATGAACTTGATGTCGAGTAGGACAGTTTGGTATTTCATCATTGGCAACGGGGTAGTTTTTATTTTCTTAAATGAATGTTTAAGAGGATATTTTAGCGTGCGAGTTTATTCGGCATATTCCAAAACTATTCGGCAAACTTCTTACGGCAAATGGTTCTTGATTTTGATTGCTGTTACCACGGCCATTTTCCTTGTCGACCCACTTTTGCTTCGCGGGATTCAAAGCATCCACCATCCTATTTGGATGAGTCTGGTTGAATTTGGCGCGTGGTTCGGAAGAGGGTACAATTTATGGTTTCTCATAATTGGCACCTACATTTTTTTAACTGTAATTAAAAAAATAAAGTGGGCACGGCGTTCTTTTGGCGTACTTCTTTCGGTTGTCATTTCCGCAGTAATCAGTTTTGTTGTGAAGCGCGCATTTTTAAGAGCGCGTCCGGATGTAAATTTGGGCCACCTTTCCTTTTTTCATCTCAATGGTTTGTTTCACGACAAAAGTACCTTTCAAAGTTTTCCATCCGGAGACGTCGCCATTGTGGCTGGGGCTGCTGCATTTTTGTTCTACGCAATCAAGAACCAGTATTTGCGGTGGGCGATTCTCGCGGCGCCTGTTTTGACCGCACTGTCCCGAATGTCGCTCAATCGGCACTGGCCATCTGACACTGTTTTCCCATTTGGCATGGGACTGATTGTTGCCTTGCTCGTTTGGCAATACCAGAAATGTTTAGCAAATTCAAAAGAAGCAGCATAATATGCCCCCCTAATCTTTCTATTTGCAATCTTGCTGTCAATCCACGAGAATGAACGCCTAGAAATTAAATCCAAATTTGAATCAGGAGGCAGGAACATGAACAAATATATTTCAACATTACTTCTCATTTTGTCGGCAGGGCTTATTTTTTCAGGATGCAGCGTAGCTGTGATTGAAGACGGCCAGACAGGCGTCAAAGCAGATTTTGGCAATATCAAGGATCAGCCAATTGGAACGGGCTGGCATCTTTATTTTCCAATTACTACTTGGATTGAAGTTTGGAATGTCAAAACTCAAGAAATTAAGGAAACAGCAAGCGTCCCATCTTCAGAAGGACTCATTGCACAGCTTGATGTTTCTGTTCTTTTCAATACACCTATTGACAGGGTTGTTTCGGTTCGGAAAACAATCGGGAATAATTACGACTCCACCATCCTTGAGCCCTATGTGCGCGAGTCAATTCGAAATGTGGTAAGCGGTTATTCAGTTAAAGCTTTGTATAGCCTAGAAGGAAGGCATGAAATCGGGCAGAAAATTTTGGATTTTCTCAAAAGCAAATTGGACGAACGCGGCATTATGATTCAAGACGTGCTTCTTAGAGACGTTAGATTACCCGCCGTTTTTTCACAAAGCATTGAGATTAAACTCAAGACGGAACAGGAAGCCCTGCAAAAGGAATTTGAACTTCAAAAAGCAAAGAAAGACGCTGAAATTGCAATCGCCAAAGCAGAAGGCGTTGCGCAAAGCAATAAAATTATTGCTGAAAGCGTCAGTGAAAAATATCTCCGGTACCGGTGGGTTGAATCACTTCAGTCCAGCGAAAAACAAATCGTCTACGTTCCCACGGAGGCCAATTTACCAATCCTCGAAGCACACAGGTGGGCTGAAGAAAAGAAATTGTAATCTTTAATTTTTAGGCTTACGGGCCGCGTCCTTCATCCAGGATTTTCCAGACACGATTCTTGCAACCATCATGCTTGCGACATTGTCGCCAACCGAATTTACCAAGGTCGCGGGTTGATCGACGAGCATCCCAATCATCGTAATCATCACAAGCGCTTCCGGTGGGAATTGATAAAAGGAAACAATCATGACTTCACCCGCAAATCCACCGCCCGGAATCCCGCTCATAACCACACTTGCAAGAATTGCGATGGCGACAGCAGTCAAAATCGTTTGAGCGCCCAAGAACGGCATTCCATAGAAGTGGTAGAGCAATGCGATTTTCAAAATGGCAGAAAGGCATGAGCCATCCATATGAATTGTGGCGCCAAGTGGAATCACAAGCTCACTGATTTTGCGCGGAACGCCAATCCGGTCTGCTGCTTTCAGATTAGATGGGATGGCCGCAACACTGCTCCCGGTTCCAAATGCTGTTACTGCGGTCTGAAAAATATTTGCCCAAAAAATTTTAAATCCGTGTTTGCCGCCAGCAAAATAAGCGTAACCTGAGAAAGCCATAAAAAAATAGAGAAAAGCAATCGGGTAATACAACGCCACAGCTCTTAAATAAGGGCCCAAAAGTTTTGGTCCAAAAACCCCCACGAGGTAGGCAAAATAAGCGGAAAGTCCTACCGGTGCGTAAAGCATCACATAGCTGATGAGCTTCATCATGACCTCATTGCCTGAGAATAGAAAATGAGAAAAAGGCTTTCCTCTTTCTCCCGCCCCTGCCGTTCCAAGTCCAATGAAAAGGGCAAAGACAATGAGTGCGAGCATATTGTTTTTTGAAAACAAAAGTGGAAAATCAGAAACGCTAAGCGCGCTCACAGCCCCGCTTAGAAAATGTGTATTCGGAACCGCCGCTGATTTCGGCAGGGAAACACCGGCGCCAACAAGCGGCGGAAAAAGAAGAACACCAAGAACCATTACAAAAGATGCAATCACCCCCGTTACCACAAAGACAAGAATCATAGCGCCTGAGATGCAGCCAAATTCTTTTAAATCTTTCATTTCGCAAACGGCAGAAGAAATAGAGAAAAAGACAAGCGGAACTACGGCAGTGAAAAGCAAATTGAGCAGAAGGTCGCCCAGAGGTTTTAAAATGTCGGCACTTTGCCCGAGGAAAAGTCCAAGCAAAACTCCGAAGACAATCGAAACAATCAAAAAAACAGAAAACTTATTCTGGGAAATCATAAAGCGCGTTTTTTATCAGGCGACAATATTCAAAAATAGAGACGTCAATTGCACTTCTCTTGCAATTAATGGCTCCTTTGAGTATATCAATCTTTGAGCATGCATTACAAATCTTTGAACTGTAATCAGTGAATGGACAGTGGAACGACTCGCCTTTTTCAAAGAAAAATCACAATTATTAACCTTATTGAGTATATACTGTTTCTCATGACAACTTCTCAAACAGAACCGACTGAACCTGGTTTTTACGGTCTTGGCATTGCTCCTCAATTTATGGAAGCGCTACAACGCATCAAGTTTCACACGCCAACACCTATTCAACAAAAAGCCATTCCCATTGCTTTGGAAGGAAAAGACCTGATTGGAATCGCACAAACAGGAACAGGAAAGACGCTCGCTTTTGGAATTCCCATGCTTCAGCGCCTTGCACAGTCAAATGGCCGCGGGCTTGTGCTAGTTCCCACTCGCGAGCTTGCGGTGCAGGTGCGCGGCGATTTGGTTAAGGTTGCTCCAAAAATAAAAACAGCTGTGCTCATCGGCGGAGCGTCCATGCATTTGCAAATTCAAGATTTGCGGCGCCAACCCCGAATTTTAATTGCTACGCCGGGGCGATTGATTGACCACATGGAACAGCGCTACGTTACTTTGAGCGATATTTGCATCCTGGTATTGGATGAAGCGGACCGGATGCTTGACATGGGTTTTGCCCCACAGATTCAAAGAATTCTTCGCACGGTACCGCGCGAGAGACAAACCATGCTTTTCTCTGCCACCATGCCGGAAGCCATCACGCGCATCGCTTCGTCTTACATGAGGCTTCCAGTGCAGGTGGAAATGGCGAAATCTGGAACTGCTGCTGAAAAAGTCACTCACGAATTGTTTGTGGTGAGCAGAGAATCCAAATCCAAACTCCTCAAAGAAATCCTCGCACAGTATCACGGCTCCACACTTATTTTTTCACGGACCAAAGCCGGCGCGCAAAAAATCACACGTGTCATCCGAGATTTAGGGCATCGGGTTGCTGAGATTCATTCTGACCGCTCATTTGGCCAGCGCCGTGAAGCGCTCGAAGGATTCCGAAGCGGCCGCTACCGCATCCTCGTGGCGACAGACATTGCTTCGCGCGGCATCGACGTGAGAGGAATTGAGCTTGTCATCAATTATGATTTACCGGAAGATTCAGAAAATTATGTTCACCGGATTGGGCGAACGGGCCGGGCAGGCGCTTTGGGACATGCAATTTCATTTGCCATGCCGGACCAAGAAAAAGAAGTACGTGCCATCGAGCGTTTGATGCGAGTACCACTTCCTGTTTCAGAACACCCAGAGCTTCCAAAAGAGTCGTTTTTCGCTTCAAGCCGAACGACTCAAGGCCGTGGATTCCGCTCAAACCGCCGTAGTTTCGCTCCACGTCGTTTTGGAAGACGGAAATAATAGAGCAACTGCTTAAAGCCTCGCGATTTTCTTTTGTTCGAGTTCATATGCGCATCCTACTCGTAGAAGACAATCCAAAAGTAGCTAGTTTCATTCAGCGTGGACTCAAAGAAGAGGGTTTTTCCGTAGATTTAGCGCGTGACGGAGAAGAAGGTTTGTTTCTAGCTGAATCCGCAGGCGAGTTTGACGTTCTGATTTTAGATCTTCTTCTGCCTAAAAAGAGCGGCTTGGAAATGTTGCGTGCCCTACGCGCCAAAAAAAATGACACGCCCGTTTTGATTTTAACTGCGAAAGATGAACTTAAAGATAAAATCACGGGCCTGAATGCCGGCGCGGATGACTATTTAACAAAACCATTTAGTTTTGAAGAACTACTTGCGCGCGTGCGCGCTTTGTCACGAAGGCGGAAGGCGCTTGACGCGTCCGTGCTGCAATTTGGAGATTTGGAGCTTGATTGCTTAAAGCGCCGCGCTGCCCGAGGCACCCATGAACTTTTGCTGACAGCCCGAGAATTTACATTACTTGAGTATTTGATGCGGCATCCAAATCAAGTTACGAACCGTGCGCTTTTGGCAGAACATGTTTGGGGGCACGACTTCGACACATTTTCAAACGTGATTGATGTTCACATCGCCCGCCTGAGGCGAAAGCTTGACGACGGTTTTTCCACAAAGCTGCTTCAAACAGTTCGTGGATGTGGGTATGTCCTTACAGCTCCAGAAGAGAAATGATTCATTCGATTCGACTCACACTTACGACCTGGTATGTTGGCATCTTGGCACTGATTTTGTGTCTTTTCGCTTGGACACTTTACACTCGAGTGGCTCGGAATCTGGCGCAAGATGTGGACAATTCACTCGCCGCGCAGGTCGACGGAATTATTGAAGCTGTTTTTGCTTTCCGCGAAGTTAGAAAGGCACAGCCAACCGAAATCACCAGCCTAACTCATGGTCTCAAGCCGCTGACCGCGGAAGAAATTAGGGAAGAGAAAAACCTTCCCATCATGCTTGCTTATTGGGCGGACCAAACCCGCGCGCTTGAAAATGTTCACCCCATTCGTCTGTTCGACCACACCGGGAATTTTGTAGCTGCTTCAAAAAGTTTTGACCCCGTTGAAATTGCGCAAACCCAAAAATCAATTGAGGCAGCGCTTAAAGGACATGCCACCTACCAAACTTTTCAATTGCCGGATCACCGTGTCCGCACACTCACTCATCCGGTCATTGAAGACAATCAATTGCTTTACATTATTCAGGCCGCCACCATTCTCAAACAAATGGATGATTCACTTGCGCGCTTGCGCATCTGGCTTACGTGGTTAATTCCAGTTATGTTGGCTGCGACGGGTCTTGTGGGATGGTTTCTGACTAAAGCGGCGCTTCGCCCTGTGGATTTAGTCACACGCCAGGCGCGCCGGATTAGTGCCGAACGTTTGAATTTACGGATTGATGTTCCCGAAACGCAGGACGAATTAAAACGCTTGGCTGAGACATTCAACGAAATGTTAGACCGGCTTGAACGCGCTTTCCGCAGACTTCGCCAGTTTAGCGCAGCTGCCTCTCATGAATTGCGCACACCGCTTACGGCAATGAAGGGGGAACTGGAAATCACACTTCGCCGTCCTCGCACGAGTGAAGAATACGCTCAAACACTTCAGACTCATCTTGAATCAGTTAATGAAATGCAGCACACCGTAGAGCAACTTCTTGCTCTTGCTCGGAGCGAAACAGGGGAAGGCGCAGTCAGTTGGAATCCGATTGATCTCGGCGATTTAATTCGTCACAGTGTAAAAAGCGTGCAGATGATTGCGGATGCGAAGGCAGTTAAACTCAAAATTAAAACAGAAGAACTTTTGCTTGTGAAAGGAGAGCAAAATCTTTTAAGGAGGCTCATTCTCAATCTTTTAGACAATGCAATTCGGCACACACCAGTAAATAGTCGTGTCTGGGTTGAGCTGGCACACGAGAACCGTCAAGTCCGGTTCACCGTGCGGGATGAGGGCGCTGGAATTCCCTCTGGGGAGCAAGCTAAAATTTTTGACCATTTTTTTAGCGCGAGGAAACCTTCCTCAGAAAATCAATCAACCGGCCTTGGCCTCGGTCTCGGCTTATGTCGGTGGATTGTGGAAGCACATCAGGGCCAAATTGAACTAGAAAGCATTCCTGGCTGCGGGGCGAGCTTTACGGTATGGCTCCCACTTTCCCGACCATCATTTCTAAATCCTGCAGACCACACCTTTCGTTCAATCATGAACGATTTGTAATCTGGGCTTCATGGTTTTGTCATGTTGATCGAGTATGCTCAACAAATAAATGAGGAGGTGATGTTATGAAGAAGTTAACAGGTATTTTAGCATTGATGATGCTTGCGTGTTTTTCAAGTGTTGCGCTCGCAGTGGACGCTGCTGCAACAACTCCAAGCACAGGAAGCGCAACAGCTGATAAGCCAATCAAGAAAGAACGTCCCAAGAAATATGGTACTGGAATGCGCAAAACAGCAAAGAAACCGGCGAAAACACAAAACTAAGTAAGCCTTAAAAAAAGGAGCAGTTATGAAGAAATGGTTGACGTTAAGAGTTGCATTGGTTGCGGCAATGGTTGGAACAGCTTCTTCTTTGGTTTTTGCAGCTGATCCCGCTTCGCAGCCAGCTACCCCCCCTCAGTCAAGCAGCCCATCTTCTGTTTTGGTATCTCAAATTGAATCGGTGGAAGGAACCATTGCTTCCATCGATGCAACAAATCTGCAAATAACTGGTTCCACTGGAACTAGCACTACAGTTCAACTTGATTCGAGCACAACTGTTTGGAAAGGTGCTCAATCTGGAAAATTGGCAGATTTGAAAACAGGAGACCATGTTCGGGTGCGCCGCACGACTAAGAGCGGGAAAGAAGTTGCAAAATCAATTCAAGTTGTTTGAGCCCTCAGGGTATTTTCCGAGGATTCAATCCCATAGGAGGAGGCCGTATTTTCTAGCTGACGACGTGGGGTTGCCTTGATTTAGGAATACGTTAAGAAGTTAACAAAGCCGCGACAAGATATTGCCGCGGCTTTGTTATTTTTACGGCAGGACATACGATGCAAATATGAAAAAATTTTTTTCGCGGGCAAGCGTTTTCTTTGGAATCCTTCTTTTTTTCACCGCGCTTTTTATCTTGCATCGCGAGCTTGCGGAATATCATTACCACGACATCATTCATCAGCTTGAAAGTCTCCCACGCCAAAGCCTTTTGCTTGCTTTTTTAATTGCTGCGATCAATTACCTTGTGCTTACGGTTTATGAGACTCTCGCATTTCGTTATATTTCACACCCGCTTCGGTATTGGAAAATTGCGCTTACCTCTTTCGTGAGCAATGTTTTTAACAACAACATGGGGTTTGCCATGCTCACAGGCAATTCCGTCCGTTTCAGACTTTATTCTGCCTGGGGCGCGCAAGCAGTGGACATTACCAAAGTCATTGTTTTTTACACGATTACGATTTGGCTTGGACTGTTAGCATTTGCAGGAACGCTTTTTTTGATCGAGCCAGTTGAAATTCCAAAATTATTTCACCTCCCATTTCACTCCGTTTTTCCAATCGGCGTAGGTTTTATTTTGATTTTATTTGGATATTTGGTTTGGGCGGGTTTTGGAAAATCAGTGAAAATAAAGGGTTTTGAGTTCCGCTTGCCGCCGCTACGCATTTCATTTTATCAAGTCGTGATTTCCTCATTAGACTGGGCTTTGGTTGGCAGCATTCTGTATGTTTTACTCCCGTCTTCAGCCAGCATTTCTTTTCCTCTTTTCCTGAGCGTTTTCTTATTTGCTCAGATTTCAGGTCTCACAAGCCAGATTCCCGGAGGATTCGAGGTGTTTGAAACCGTCATGCTTCTTTTTCTGGCTCGAACAATTCCCACCCCCACTGTTTTGGGCGCTCTTTTGGCGTATCGAAGTGTTTATTATTGGATTCCACTCGGCCTTGCGGCAGCACTTTTTGGGGCACAAGAAATTTTAGAACGAAGGGGAAAATTTAAGCGCCTCGCTCTTTTTCTAGGTCAATTTATTCCGGACTTGGCACCGCTCGTGTTGACCGTCACCACTTTTGCAAGCGGTTGCATTTTACTTTTCTCAGGCGCGACACCCGCAGTAGGCAGCCGCCTTGCCTGGCTTAAAGATTTGCTCCCGCTTCCTGTGATGGAACTTTCCCATTTTCTTGGAAGCTTGGCGGGAATCGGGCTTATTTTCTTGGCGAGAGGTCTC
>JAHFHD010000014.1:24540-28899 GCA_023247075.1 Candidatus Omnitrophota bacterium
TGACGCCGCTTATTTTTTTACCATTCTCTTGCTTGCGGGAGGAATTTTATTTTCGCTGCTCAAAGGATTTGATTATGAAGAAATGATTGCTCTTACGGTCATGCTCATTGCTGTTTTGCCAGCGCACAAACATTTTTACCGCAAAGCTTCGTTTCTCAGCGAATCCATAACACCCAGATGGATTGCGGCCGTGGCTGCTGTAATTGGATGCACCGCCTGGCTCGGCTTTTTTTCGTTTAAGCATGTGGATTATTCACACGACCTTTGGTGGCGCTTCACTTTTTCTGAAGACGCCCCCGATTTTTAAGGGCGCTTGTGGGCGTTACCTGTATTGCGCTTTACTTTGCGCTTGCAAAATTATTGCGCCCTTCGCGTCCAGAACCAACACTTCCGACCTTAGCTGATTTGGAAGCGGTGCGAAAGGTAATCGAAAATTCAGCCGAAACCTATGCGAATCTTGCTTTGAGCGGGGACAAAACACTCTTGTTCAGCGAAAACAAACAAGCTTTCATGATGTACGCAGTCCAAGGGCGAACCTGGGTTTCTTTGAGCGACCCAATCGGCCCAAAAGCAGATGCAGTTGAACTGATGTGGCGGTTCCGGGAACTGTGTGACCAGCACGATGGCCGTCCAGTTTTTTATGACGTCAAACGCAAATATCTTCCTTATTATTTGGACCTTGGGCTGACGCTTCTAAAAACTGGCGAAGAAGCCCGCATTTCACTCAAGCACTTTTCCATCGAAGGAGGCACTCACAAAAAACTTCGTTATTTTCACAACCGGCTCGAAAAAGAAGGATGTCAGTTTGAATTAACCGAGCGGGAACACACACCCTTTTTACTGCCCGAATTAAAACATGTGTCAGACGCTTGGCTCACCAAAAAACGCGCAAAGGAAAAACGCTTTTCCCTTGGGTTTTTTGATTCCCATTACCTTCAGCATTTTCCCACGGCAGTTGTTCGTAGAAACGGAAAAATCATTGCATTTGCTAATGTTTTTCTTGGCGCAGGAAAAGAGGAAATTTCAATTGATTTGATGCGTTATCTTCCCAAAGCTCCTCAAGCAGCGATGGAATATTTGTTCGTAGAGCTTATTTTGTGGAGCAAGAGGGAGGGGTATCAGTGGTTTAATCTAGGTGTAGCGCCTTTGTCGGGACTTGAAGACCGCACTCTGACATCTGCCTGGAATCGGTTCGGTGCTTTTCTATTTCAATATGGAAAACGCTTTTACAATTTTCAGGGTCTTTGTCAATATAAAGAAAAATTTGCCCCGGCATAGGAGCCGAAGTATTTGGTGCCACAAGGCAGCTTTGTCATTCCCGGGATTTTGACTGATTTAACTACGTTGATTTCTGGCGGTCTCAAAGGACTTGTTGTGAAATGACCCTTCAGGCAATTTTCAATATCTTTGCTAAATCATTTTTGCCGTCAGACATTTATTTTCTGGATTCCTAGAGATGACAACGGTAGGATATTCCGTATTTAAATCACTGACTTGAGTTCTGCACTTTTCCCCTCTCCCTCTGTAGGGGCGAGGGAGAGGGGAAAAGTGCAGAACTCAAGTTACTGACTAACATTCGCATCAACCCTTAAGGCAATCAAAATGGTTCCAGCAGCGTCGTTTTCTTCAGAAGACCACCTTAGTCTTTTTGAAATTCGTGAAATGTGGAGCGTGCTTTCGCCTGACGAGCGAGTTGAGGCGTTTATGCTTCTTGACCACCATTCCGCCAAAGAATTTTTGTTTACACTCTCCCAGCGTGAGCGAGGCTTTATTATTTTAAACATTCCAGAAGGGGAGCAGGAATTATGGATGCGGATGCTTGCTCCTGATGATGCGGCGGACATCATTCAAGAATCTCCCGAAGAAATCCGCTCCCACCTGCTTGGATTTTTGAATGAGCAAATGCGCAAAGAAGTAAGCGCACTTCTGTCTTACAAAAAAGATATTGCGGGCGGTCTCATGAATCCGCGTTTTGCTCGAATCCGGCCTGACCACACGATTGATGAAGCAATTCATTATTTGCGCCACCAGGCGCGGGATTACCTTGAGAGCGTTTACTACTTATTTGTTTTAGATGACGAGCAGCATTTGCTCGGCGTTGTTTCGTTTCAAGACCTCTTCCGAACTGCTCCAGACAAAAAGGTAAGCGACATCATGACGACCGAAGTGGTAACTGCCACTGAGCATCAGGATCAAGAAACGGTGGCGAGGCTGTTCTCACAATACAAATTTTTTACCATCCCAGTTGTTGACTCTGAGAATCGAATCAAAGGTATTATTACTGCCGATGACGTGCTTGGCACCGTTCAAGCGGAAGTAACCGAAGATATTCAAAAAATCGGCGGCATGGAAGCTTTAAACCAGCCTTACCTTCAAATTGGGTTTTGGGAGATGCTAAGAAAACGTGCGGGCTGGCTTGCTGCACTGTTTCTGGGTGAAATGTTGACTGCAAGCGCTATGTCTCATTTTGAAGAAGAAATTTCTCGGGCGGTCGTGCTCGCACTTTTTGTGCCGCTTATTATTTCAAGCGGCGGCAACTCGGGCTCTCAAGCAACTTCACTTGTGATTCGTGCAATGGCGCTTGGGGAGGTTCATCTTGCTGACTGGTGGCGGATTTTCAAACGCGAACTTCTCACAGGACTCGGACTCGGCTGTATTCTTGCGGTGATTGGGATGACCCGCATTCTTTTGTGGCAAACTTTTTTTTCGTCTTACGGCGCCCATTATTTTTTAGTAGGACTTTCTGTTTCTTTGAGTCTAATCGGGGTTGTGATGTGGGGAACTGCTGTGGGTTCCATGCTTCCACTATTCTTGAGGCGGCTTGGTTTTGACCCGGCAAGCGCTTCAGCACCATTTGTTGCGACTTTGGTGGATGTTTCTGGAATTATTATTTACTTTACTGTTTCTGCCCTCATTTTACACAACACACTTTTGTAAGGTTCACATTCAACCAAAACTTCAACTTGCTTTTCAGGACAGATTGACTCTGTGGACGATTAGGCAGATTCGCGAATGACGAGCTTGGTGGGGTAGCATTTCTGCACAGGCCTCAGAGACGAGTCCTCAATCTTTTCAATTAAAAAGTGAACGGCATCCTGTCCCATTTTGTAAAGTGGCTGCGCAACAGTCGTGAGTTTTGGTGTCACGAGACTTGCTTTCTCAGTGTCATCAAAACCGGTCACTGCAATGTCTTCTGGAACACTGAGCTCTTTTTCAGCGATTGCTTGCAGCGCTCCAAAGGCGAGATCGTCATTGGCGCATATGATGACATCTGGTTTTTGTTTCTCGCCCAAAAGTTTTTTAGTTAGGCAATAACCTTCGTTACTATTGTAGGCCGAACAACGGAGCAGCCAGCTTTTTTTAATCGACGACCCACACTCTTTCAAGGCTTCTTTAAAACCACGCACCTTTTCTTGAGCATCAACAAACGGAACTTTTTCCGCTGCTTTTCCATTCGTCTTCCTAAATGAAATGTGGGATGGCCCGCAAATAGCCGCAAGCCGCGCATACCCTTTGCCTGAAAGATGACAAACCATGTCTTTCATGCCTTGGCAAACATCCGTGTAGAGCACCCCAATTTTTAATTCAGGTTCAAAGTCGTTAAAAACAATGGTCGGCGTGTCCCCTAAACTTTTTTGAATCAGCCTCACCAAATCAGGATGAAGCCATCGCCACGCAATAAGAAAAAGGCCGTCCAGCCCCGAGTATTTTTTAAAAAGGTCGTCAAGATTCTGGTAAGAGTCTTTCTGGAAAATATGAAATTTAAGTTCGTGGTTACCACGGCCAATTTGATCAAAAAGACCGGCAACGATTTCACGGTGGTAATGAGAGCGGAATATGTCTTTTGCAACAGAAGTAATAACCCCGAAGGTGTAAGCACGCTTCTCAGGCGGGCTGCTCTTACGCTGAAGCGGATTTTTTTTGAGCGTTTCCTTGCTTTGAGAAGTGTTCATCTGAATAGACAAATTACATTTAAAGCCAGTCAAAATCAATCAAAATCCCAGCCGTTCTTTTTAAGAGATGAGAGTCCTTCGGCTGGCTTGACAAGGGTAGGGGTGCAGGATAAACTTCCTTTCAAGAAGGGGTCATTTTGAAGTGCTCTTATTTTTGAGCATATGACGCCGTGCACAGTTTTTGGGCGTGGCTGCTAAAGAAGTTCCGAGCTGGTGCCGAATATGATTGGAGCATTACAAGTTTAATTAGAGGAGGAAATTAACATGAAAAAAGAAGGATATTTAGCGGTATTTTTTCTCGTGTTCGGTCTTGTTTTTGGGGTTGCACATGCAGAAGAGAATATGCCGCAAGCAAACGACCAATCCAAAAGAACGGAAGCAGCTAGTGACGTAGTTGCGCCTGAAG
>JAHFHD010000079.1 GCA_023247075.1 Candidatus Omnitrophota bacterium
ATGATGATTGCACTTGGGGCACACCTCTAAATTTTCACGAAGTGCTTTGGTGTAAACAACATTCTCGCAGGAAGGACACTTGGTCCACAGGCCCTCAGGAATGCTCTTTTTTCGTGTTGAGGGATTAACCGTTGCGATGACAGAAACCTCTAATAGTTTTGGGTACGATTAAACATCATTGCAACACATGACTTGATGACTTCGAATTGTGTATTATAAAATCCTATTTCAGACTGTCAATAAATACCTAACATATTGAATTGTTGGAACTTACACACACTTTTGAAGGGAAACCCCATTTTGACACCTCACTCAAATAGTGCTACCCTTCTCGCATGGAACATAAGCTGAACCAAAGTCAGTATCTTGCACAAAAACAAATTCTAACCCCACAGCTTCGCCAATTTCTACGTCTTCTTGAGCTTCCGCTTCTTGACCTTGAACAAACCATACAAGAGGAATTAATTCAAAATCCAGCACTTGAAGAAGTGCCTGAGGCGCCGGAAGAAACAAATCAAATGGAGCCAGATTCTAATTTAACACCCCAAAATGATTTTTCCGAGCAAGATATTGCGACCATTGAAACGTGGCTTGACCGGCTTCAAGCAACAAAAACAACTTCCGACCTTTCAATGAACAATCAAAAAGACCTTCAGAGGAAAAAGGATTATGAAGAATCCATACTAACTTCCCAAACAACACTTTCGGAGTACCTCCAGTGGCAGCTTGGACTCCTTAACTTGGGCGAAAAAGAAAGAGAAATTGCGCTCCAAATAATTGGAAACATCAACGATGACGGCTACCTGAAAGCAACTTTAGATGAAATCACGCAGGTAGTGGGTGTGACGCTCGATTTGGTTAAAACCGTGCTTAATCAAATTCAGTCCCTTGACCCACCCGGAGTTGGCGCTCAAAATCTGAATGAAACTCTTTGCCTTCAACTCAAACGTAAAAATGAGGACACTTCCCTCGCCCAAAAAATTGTGCTGGAACACTTAGACCTCCTCAGGCGGAAACAATTTGATCAACTCGCAAAAATCTACCAAACACAAGCTGAAAAAATAAAAAACGCCTACAATCTCCTCATACATCTTGAGCCAAAACCTGGCCGAATTTTTTACCGCGCGGAACACACAACTATTGTTCCAGATGCGCGTGCTTATTTTAGTGAGGATGACCCAGATCAATTGCTCATTGAGCTTCACCGGGAACGGCTCCCAAGCTTACGAATCAATCCTGAATACCGAAAGCTTTACAGACAAGCCAATCTCGACAAAAATGCAAAAACATTTCTTAAAAATAAAATCCAGTCTGGGCTTGAAATCATCCGCGCACTGGCGCAGAGAGGCTCGACGCTCAAGAGAATTACAGAAGAGCTCGTACTTGTTCAAAAGGATTTTTTTACAAAGGGATTTTCGCAGCTCAAACCATTACGCCTTAAAGACATTGCTGAAAAAATTGGCATTCATGAATCGACTGTAAGTCGGGCAATTCACGGAAAGTATTTGGACACGCCCCAGGGAGTTATTCCATTTAAGAGTTTTTTTTCTTCAAAACTTGTGTCAGAGGATGGTTCGCTTGAGTCACAAAAAAGCGCGCTTGCGATGCTCAAGAATTTAATTTCACAGGAAAATAAAAAAAAGCCACTCAGTGATTCTGCGCTTGTGCAATCGCTTGAAGCACAAGGGTTTCATATTGCCCGCCGAACAGTAGCCAAATACCGTGATTTGTTAAATATATTACCAGCGCATCTCAGGAAGGAATTTTAAAACAGTTGTGACTGGTTACACGGCTTTGGGTGGTGGAAGATTGCCAATCAAAAGCATGTCTTCGCGGTACAATTCATCAAGCTGGTTTAAGTTCAATGTTAAAATTGCTTTTATTGTCTCAAACTTCTGATTTTTAAATTTTCGAAACCAGATGTAAGATGACGCCCACACATACCCCGCTTGTTTTCCTTCTTGTTGCAAAAAAACCTCATAATGCTTTTTGCTCATGACGAGGAAAAAAGGGATATTTGACTGAATAATTGCCTTAAGTCCAAGAAAATCTTGTGCGTGTAACAGGCGCGAACCATAGGTCTGACGCAAAATGTTTGGAACCTTACTAGGTTCAAACTCAATTAAGAGCATGTCTCGTGTTATTGATTTCGCCAAAACTTGCCGCAAAGTGCGCATGGGTTCTGGACCCACCCGGTAGCTGCGTGAAATAACATGCGCAGGCTTTAACGCGAACACAAGAATAAGTGAGATGAGACCATGACAAAGAGCAACTGCAAATAAGTTTCGTGTCCGGTAAAACATCCACGACAAATAAAAGCCCCCAATTAGAGTCACCCACACAAGATTGCTATTTGGAATATGAACCGAAGCAAAGGTGAGTGCTGTGCACGCAATGGCAAGCAGCTTATTTTGGAATACCTGTTCATACCTCAGAAAAAAATACCCCTGAACTACCCACTGCTGGGCAAGTGCCCATAAAAAATACTCAAAAAAGTCTACCAGCGTTGGAAGCTCAGGTTGATGACCTTTGAAGAAACTAATGAACACTGACACTAAAAAAAATGGAATTAGGAGGGCAAATCCGTAAATGAGGCCGGCTCCAAATCCGTCTTTTCTAAATCCAAAATTGCTAAACCCCTTCCAATGCCGCGCAACAGAATAGGTAAAAATAAAAAGAAGAAGCGTAAGATTAATCAGAACAAGTGTGGTGCTGCGCTCAAAATAAATGAGATGCCAAAAAGCATGAAAATAAAGAGCAAGAACAAAAAATAGTTCAAACCCAGTTTTGATTCTTTCACTTGCACCAGCAATTGTGGAGCCCACGGTCGGACTTGAACCGACGACCTGCGGTTTACGAAACCGCTGCTCTACCAACTGAGCTACATGGGCAGCTGACTGAGGGAGAAGTGGTTTTAATTTTTCTTCTGGTGAGGAATTCAAAATATCTCTCCGCTACTTAATTCTTGCAGCAGTTGGCGTTTGAATGCCATACAAGGAAGCAAAATAATTCCGAATGCCGTCTTCAACTGAATAGCGAGACGAAAAACCAATTAGAGACCACGCGAGGCTCGTCTCTGCGCGTGTTTCATTTTGATAAAATGAATAAGGGTTTTCAAAATAATCCGCAGCAAGTCTCAAATTTAAAGTTTCACTTAATATTTCAATGACGCGGTTAAAGGTTGTAGCGACTCCCGTTCCTACATTCACAATGCCGCTTCGTTTTGATTCCCACGCGCGCACATTTGCGTCAATCACGTCTTTAACATAAATATGGTCGCGTGACTGTTCGCCATCAGCAAATATTCTCGGCCGTTTCCCAGCTCTCATCTGCTGTGAGAGTTGAAAAATCATGCTCGCATAATTTTTCTTGTGCTGTTCACCGAACCCAAACACATTGAAATAGCGCAAACCAACGATTGGAATTAAAGATTTTTTGATGGAGCGCTCAGCAATTTGATCTGCCACAAGTTTTGAATACCCGTAAACATTAAGTGGATTGAGCGGTCCTTCCTCTCGCTGCGGAGCATTTTCATTTCCATAAACAGCCGCCGATGAAGCATACACAAGCGAACTCTTCACTTTGACGCAATACGCCATAACTTTCTTAAACCCTTCAACATTGACAAGCATCATCTGGGTTTGATTTGACACCGTTGTGTCTGTTAGGGCCGCCTGGTGAAAAACCACATCCACCGCTTCAAGTTTGTCCCAATCAAGCTGACAAATGCTTTGGGCAATGACAGAGCCAGAAAAGTTCTTTAAATTTTTAAAATCTCCAGCGGAGAAATCATCAATCACTGTCACGTCCGCACCCAATCCCGCGAGATGCTTTGCAAGATTTGACCCAATAAAACCAGCTCCACCAGTTACGATTGCTTTCATTTAAACTTTCTGTGAATTCAAATTTGAAACATGCTCAAGTGATTCCAGTGTGTCGCCATTCCACAAAAATTTACACCGAGACCGACCGTGATAAACCTTTCCTTGAAGCAAAAAACCTATGACAAGCGGCAGCGACACCGAAGGCTCAACAAGTGAACTTGCTGTTGATGCTTCCGCTGAAATTTTTCCCCACGACGTTGCCTCTTTCAGCGTGCTTCCGCTTAATCCGCCCCAATGCGCCGGGTCAGCGGTCATTTGCACTGCATATTTGTGTCCGCCCGTATTTTGACCAAAAATGTAAGCACTTACAATCGAATCATTAATAAAATTTTTGGGGACCCCGCCTGCCACATACACCGCAGCAGTTGATTTAGATTTTACAACAATTTGAGTCAATTCATAATTGTCGCGAATTGAATTGATTGAGATTGCCGGGCGACTTTCTTTTTTTGCACGGTAGTAGTGGTCTGTAAGACCAATCCCAATGCTGGAATCGTTCAATGCTGGAGAAAATACGGGCACACCTTTTGCGAGACAAGCAAACAAAATGGAATTAGAGTCACTTATTTTTTGCGCTAGCTCAAGCAAAAAACTACGGCTTGAATATTCACCTACCGGTAACTTGTCAGCGAAAAGTGAAATTTCACGGTCAAGCGAAATAAACTTTTCCTCATCAACATAGGTGTCATAAATCCGGTCAATCAATAGAGACCTTAGAGCTTGATCGTCAGCATCTGAATCGCCCCGGTAATGTTGAAACCCGCTTGCCTGGTACAGGTCTTGATACAAAATGGCGCCGGTTGAAACCACACAATCAACCAAGCCGTACCACACCATGTCCCGAATTACTTTTCTAAGTCCGGCAGCAATGAGTGGGCCTGCAAGTCCCAAAATAATCGTTGGACGCTCAGGGTCACAGAGCATCTTTTCAAAAATTGCGGCCACACTGCCAATTGCACGCGCCTGAATGGACATTCCTTGGTAGGCTTTGACGAGCTGCTGAATACTCTGGGCTTTCTCAAGATCAATTTGAGTTACCACCGTGCGAAGGTATTCTTCTTTCTCTTTAATGGGGAGAGCTTGACCCGTGTTTTCAATCATACAAATCCAAACTAATCTGTTTAAATTAAATGACTTAGAGCATCAATTTGAATCATCTAAGTATTGTAACGATTCATTTGATTGGAATCAACTTCGAAAAGACTCGTGGGTAATCCCAAAAAAAACAGTTCTGATTCAGTGGCAAACCCTCACCTTGTCCCTCTCCCTTTAAGAAAAGGGAGAGGGGAAAATGCATTTGGAACATTTCTCTCCCTCTCCCTCGCGAAGCCTCGCAGATTAATTCTGCGAGGTGAAGCAGAGGAAGAGAGTAGAGTGAGGGTGGGTAAAAAAGAACTGCTGTAAGTGGGATGCGCCCGAGACTCGTGTCGAGAACGAACAACTTAAGACTTCAGCTGTAAGTAAAAAGAGAGTCAAAAAAATTGGTTAAGAACCAACGATGCGTTGGATTTGCGCTACCAATTCTTTGGGGTCATAGGGCTTTGAAATATACCCAGCAATACCTTCGGGGCCAAAGAGCTCAATCATTGACGCTTTTGGTTTGGCGGAAAAAATAATGACGGGGACATCACAAAGATCTGGATCTCGCTTCAACTCTCTTAATACGCTAAAACCATCCATTCCTGGCATTATTACATCCAAAAGAATCATGTCAGGTTTCGCGTCCCGAGCATCGGAAATAGTGTCGGCGCCAGTTGTGGTCAGCACTTCAAAACCAGCTGCTTCAAGTCTGAGTTTTGCGGTGTCTAAAATATCTGGGTCATCATCTGCAATTAGAATTCGCTTTGGCATATATTACACTCTTTATAATATCGGATGATCGTGATTACTTCTTTACCCCTTGAAAATTGTATTTTTAACCTTGATTCGGTGCAGGTAATAGAAAAAACCAATGCAGGTTTTTGCATCTACAATTTTTCCGTCAAGCACCAGATTCTTAAGTTCATTAAAGGAGACAATCTCTGGTTCCAAAAACTCATCTTCATCCAAATGAATCTTTTTTTTAAAGGTCAGTCCTTGAGCCAAAAATAAAAACATCTGTTCAGTCGACATCCCAGGCGCCGGGTAAAATGACCCAAATGGAGTCCATTTTTTTGCCTGAAACCCCGTCTCTTCAAGGATTTCTCTTTTGGCGCAGTGAAGAGGCTTTTCCCCAGGTTCAAGCGTTCCCGCTGGAAATTCAAGCAATGTTTTTGAAATTGAGGTTCGATACTGACGCACCATCACAAATTGTTCCTCATCAAGAACCGGAATAATCACTGCCGCACCAGGATGATTCACAACTTGATGGTGAAACCGCTTGCCGGAAGGCAGCGCCATTTCAACGTTAGAAAGCTCATACATTCTTCCTTTGAAAATTAATTTTTTTGACAGCTGTTTAATCTGAAACTTTTTCTTGTCCATATTTTTTTCTGATTACCTCTTTTTACCTGCGGGAACAAGATGAACTAAATCCCCAACTTTAAGTCTGAACAATTGTTCCGCCGAATCATTGCGAACTGCGAGCTCAAGATTGTGATTGCTGTTCCACACTGCAATTAATTCGCGCGCTCTCCCATCGCTAAAACAGGAACGCATAAAAGCACGCTGCTTGGCTGAACCAACTGCGACCTTCATTGTCTTTTTGATTTGACTCGGCACGATATCGCTTCTGATGTTTGTGAACGCATTTCCAAATCGATCGATGTAGACAATGGTTCCATTGATTCCGTTCAAATCTTTCTGCGGCTTCTCAATTTTGAGGAGTCTAATTTCTTTTACCCGCGGCCCAAGCCGCGAAAAAACATTACCCAAACTTAATTGGGCGGCAACTGGAGAAAAGATGTCTCGCCCATGAAAAGTGAAACTGACAGGCTTCCTAAAGAACCGGTCATTTTCAATTCGCCTCACTTCAATTGATTTCACATGCTGCAAAACGCGGGTAAAAATTCCGTTGTCCGGGCCAATTAAGAATTGATTTTTCCATCGAATCGCAATTGCCTGGCGCGCACTTCCCACGCCGGGATCTACCACTGCAACAACAATTGCTTCTCTCGGAATACAATTCCATGCTGCCTCCAAAACAAAACTTGCTTCCGCAATATTTTGAGGACGAATCTCATGCGTGATATCAAACACCACAGCTTTGGGATTGATTCCGAGAATCACTCCCTTAAGCGACCCGACATAATGATCTAAAGTTCCAAAATCGGTCAGCAGTGCGATGGGTCGATTAATCATGTTATTTGAATGTAATCTGAGTTCATTTCCAATTAAGTTTCGGCAGGAACACGCAAACCCAAGAGTTTTTGTTTCATGACGTCAATTAATTCCTTGAGCGTGTTTTTCTCGCGCGCTGAAATCAAAATCCCTTCAGGGAACCGGCCTCCAATCATTTTTTGTTCTTCAGGAGTGAGGCGATCAATCTTATTTAAAGCAAGCAGCACCGGTTTTTCTTTGGCGCCAAGCTCTTCGAGCACTTTCTCGACTGCGCTTTTATGACCATCAATTGCCGGGTCAGACGCATCCACCACATGGACCAGCAAATCCGTTTGAACCACTTCTTCAAGTGTTGACCTAAATGCTTCAATTAAAGCATGGGGCAAATCAACCAAAAAACCAATCGTGTCGGTCAGTAAAATTTCTCTTCCGCTATTTCCACTGAGCGCACGCGTCGTTGGGTCAAGCGTTGCAAAGAGCCGGTCTTCGACCAAGACGTTAGAACCCGTCAAAGCGTTTAGGAGCGTGCTCTTTCCCGCATTGGTGTAGCCGATGAGCGCCACGGTGCCAGAGTTGCTTCGCTTTCTTCTACTTCGGATTAACTCTTGATGGGTTTTTAATTTTTTTAAATCTTCCTTCAGCTTGTCAATTCTCGCGCGAATTCTCCTGCGGTCGATTTCCAATTTTTGCTCGCCAGGTCCGCGCGTTCCAATCCCGCCACCAAGCCGTGACATCAAAACCCCTTGGCCGGACAAACGAGGTAAGAGGTAGTTGAGTTGCGCAAGTTCCACCTGAAGCCGCCCTGCATGCGATTTGGCCCGTCTGGCAAAAATATCTAGAATAAGTCCTGTCCGGTCAACCACGCGTACTCCAACCGATGACTCAATGTTTCTGCATTGAACGGGTGATAAATCTACGTTTGCAATAACCACACTTGCACGTAAAGTTTTTACTTCATCACTTAATTGAGAAAGCTTCCCCTTGGTAATAAAGATATTTGACGTAGGCCGTTCAAGCGTTACTTTCATACTCCCGGCAATCTCACCACCAGCTGAAAGCGTAAGCGACCTCAGTTCACTTTCCAAATCTTCGTACACACGGGTGCGTCCGGACTTGGGCTGTACAATTACTAAAAACACTTTATCACGTGCCATTAATTTTACACTCCCACGACACTGCTTGAAACCAATTGGCACATGATTTGATTTAAGCAATCAGACACAAAATTTTTTCCGCTCACTTCAATCCACTGAATCCGCGCATCCTGATTCCGAAACCATGTCATTTGCTTTTTGACAAGGTGCCTTGTCCGCTTTTTAATTTCTGCCGCCACAGTTTCAAGTGATGTCTTTTTTTCTCTTAAGTACTCAAGTAATTCGCAGTACCCGATTGCCTGAGATGCGGTACGAGATAATTTTGAATCTTTGAGCTGCTTCACCTCATCAAGCCAGCCATCTTCGAGCATTTGATCAACACGTTTTTCAATTCGCTCATAAAGCACTGAACGTTCCCACATCAATCCAAATGTCTGCGGGTTGTAACCAAGCGCATAAAGTCCGGCCTCAAATCCATCTTTTGCTTCACACTTTCCATTTGCAACAGACTCTTCAATTTCAAGTGCCCGAACAATTCGTCTGGCGTCATGAGGATGAATTTGAGCGGCTCGTTTTGGATTAAGTAGAACAAGTCGATTGTGTAAAACGCCCACCCCTTCACTTTTTACTGCTTGCTCCAGAAGTCCACGAATTTCCTTTTGTTTGCCTCCTTGTTTTCGGAGACCGTCTAGGAGTGACTTCAAGTAAAGTCCGGACCCGCCAACCACGATTGGGATGCACTTTTTTCTAATAATTTGTTTAATTACCTTCAGCGCTAAAGTTAAATGCCGGTAAACAGAATATTCTGTGCGTGGTGAAAAAATACTGACCAAATGATGTTTGACCAACCTGAGTTCTTTGGCAGTTGGTTTTGCAGTTCCAATATTCATCCCGTGGTAAATTTGCATTGAGTCACAGGAAACAATCTCCCCATTAATTTTACGTGCCAAGCGGAGAGCAACATCACTTTTACCGCTTCCAGTCGGTCCTACAATTAAAATAACCGCATTTTTTTGCATTAACGCTTTAGTCAACTGTTTCGTTTGCATTAGGAAACCAGCTCAAGAGTCTGAAGTATTTTTGAGGCTCTGATTACATCGAGCACGGCGCCTCGACACCGATGATGTCAAGGCCATTACGAATCACAATTTGCACACACTGGACGAGAAGCAGACGCGCCTGAGTAAGCGGAGCGTCATCACCAACCACACGATGCTTGGCATAAAATTTGTGGAAGTGTGCCGCTACTTCCCTCAAATAATCAACAACCCGATACGGCTCTAAGTGGAGAGCGGCTTGCACCAAAACATCCGGAAATTCTGAGAGTTTCTTGGTAAGTTCAAGTTCCTCTTCTGAATTGATGAGCTCTAGCTTCACATCTGAAGTAACCGGTGTATTTGAAAACTGAAGAATGCTTGAGATTCGCGCATGAGCATATTGGACATAATAAACTGGATTTTCATCAGTTTTCTGCTTGGCAAGCTCCAAATCAAAATCAAGATGACTTTCGACTTTACGCATCAAAAAGAAAAATCTTGCAGCTGACCCGCCCACCTCATCTACAAGTTCTTTGAGCGTAACAAATTCTCCTTTTCGCGTAGACATCCGCACAGGCTTTCCGTGCCGGTACAAAGTTGTGAGCTGCACAATCAAAACTTTAAGCGCCTTGGATGAAAACCCAAGCGCCTCACACGCAGCCCGTACTCGTGCGATGTAGCCATGGTGGTCAGGACCCCAAAAATTGATAATCAAATCAAATCCGCGCTCAAATTTTGATTGGTGGTATGCAATGTCCGGCGCCAAATAAGTCAATTCACCACTCTGTTTTCTGAGTACACGGTCCTTGTCATCGCCAAGGCGCGTCGACTGAAACCAAAGTGCGCCATCTGCCTCAAAAATAAATCCCTTTTTTTTGAGAGCATCAAGCGCTTGGTCAATTTTCCCAGCTTCTGCAAGTGACTTTTCGCTAAAAAACTCATCGAATGTGACATCCATCAGTTTAAGATCCTGATTGATTTCACTCATCATTGCCTGGACAGCGTATTCGGTTACCCTCGGCACTGATTCCTCTCTGCTCTTATGAACAAATTCATCGCCAACTTCTCCCTGCAAACGTTTTGCCAAATCAATTAGATATTCACCTTGATAACCGTCATCTGGAAGTGGGGTTGGGATGCCTGCAAGCTCAAGGTACCGCGCAAACAAACTCTCACCAAGGAGCCGGATTTGTCTGCCTCGGTCATTTAAATAGAACTCTTTGTGTGGCTGGTACCCC
>JAHFHD010000168.1 GCA_023247075.1 Candidatus Omnitrophota bacterium
TGCATGTCATCCTGAACGAAGTGAAGGATCTAGCGATTGCGAGATTCTTCGCTCTGCTCAGAATGACAACAGAACTTACACCCAAACCTTCACCCTTACCCATGAAGGAATCAATACCTTGCCTCTTTTTGCTCAAGATGAAGCAGGAGTGATTCATTCAAAACAAATCAACATCACAACAGATTGGACAGCGCCAATCATAACACTTCATGGAACAGTTCCTATTTTGACGGATGATGGTCATTTGATTGTTCAGTACACGGTGAATGACGCAAATCTTTCAAGTGATTCTCAGGCCATTCATGAAACTCAGTTTTCACTTAACCCCAATCTGAATTCATTGAATGTGACGTTTAGTGATGCAGCCGGGAATGTAGGGACTTATTCTTTTGAAGTGATGAAAATTCCTGCTATTTCAGGTTTGGAAGTCGTGACCAATACTAGTACTAGCGGAAATCGAACGGGATTACCAGATGGACTTGTCATACTCACGGTCACGACTCCTGAAATTTCAGTACCAGTTAATTTTGGCGGTCAAACGCAACAAATCACCATTCAGCATCTTGTAGATGGAACTAATATCGTCAGCGCTTTGGATGCAGCAGGAAATCTAGTGGGCGCTGTTTTGCGCGTAGGAGCCACCATTGATTCTGATTTAGATGGAGTGAGGGATTCTTTGGATGCATGTCCTTTGGACAATACCAAATCACGAGACGCAGATGGAAATAGTGTGTGTGGCACTCTCATCATTGACAGTGACCATGACGGCTTCCTTAATGTATTTGAAGAGATATATGGGTCAGATCCGCTTGACGCGAACAGCATTCCACAGGCTCCACTCAACATTACTCGCGATGACCCCAGCGCACGTATTTGGGATGTTTTTCAATATGATGGGGCAGGCCGCATCACAAAAGTCACCGACCTTTGGGGGCGTGTTTTGTCTCAAAGTCAATTTATTACGGATGGCGCTACCGGCGAAGTCGTCAAAAGGATTCAAACAAAAATTCTTTATGACGAGCTCCCTGGAACGGATTACGGCTACCTTTTGAATCCCAGTGTTCAAAGTGGCAACAGATTCGAATATCATCCGGTGAACATTGGGACAACACGTGTTGATTTAGTTGAATCATTGCCGCAGAGCACTCAATCAGCAGAACTCAAGCGCTTTTTTGCAGATGTCCGAATCTTTAAAAATGGTGGCACGCACACATCTCAAACAGTGACGATTCACTGGGACAAAAATAATGGCTATGTTGAGTTGTTTGAAAATGATGTATTGATTGTTGATTTGTCTGACGCATCCAGTCACGGTTGGGCCCTTTACAGCGAACAAATTTTGATTCAAAAGGCTCAGGGTTCTAGTGCTGAGCAAGACTCCTTCACGTTTCAGGCTAACCGCCCCGGCCAAGATGTGCTCCGCTTTCTTGCGGTGAATACAAGTAACCATTCCTACGTGGGCAAATTCAATGTCGCAATTAAAACGAAAGAATCTAAGCCAGGTTATGTTCCGGTTGTCCACACGCTTACTTCTGAAAATGATGGCGACAAAATTGAAATATTTGTGGGAGACACAGTTCTAGTTACGCTTGACAACTCAAGCGGCGCCATTGATTGGCAGATTCGACCCCAGCGCAATTCAATCATAATTTCTGAGTTTGATTCAGAAGACAAATTGATTCGTGAAACTTATTCGGATGGTTCCGTTCTTTTGTTTACGCTGTCCGGCATGCCCAAACAAGTGATTGATGTAAATGGGGAAATTCTTTACCCGCCTCAAAAAGCGCAGGACAATTTTGGAAATATTTATGAATATCGTTATGTCCAAAATCATCTCAGCGAACTTGTGCCTATTATGATTACAGGTCCCAGGGGAACAGAAGTTTATAACGACAAAGGCGAATTGATTAAGCACACTGGCCTCACGACAAGTGACAAAGCCAAGCTTGACCATTTCATGGAACAAAATGTTTTGAATCTTCCAGGACTTCCCGAGATTGATCCATACACGGCACTTTTGGATTATCTCAGGGAGCATGACTTAAGTACTTACACGTCACTCAATTTAACTGGTTTTCCTGGCAACATTTCAAATTACACCTACCCTGAACGTAATAGCGAAGGCAAAGTCATGACCATGGTTGAGGAAGGGCCTGGCGTCTTCAACACTTATCATTATGACCCTGCGACAGGGAATCTACTCAAAATGACGGATCAATACGGTAGTGACACCATCTACACCTACAACGTGACGGATGAAGACGGCACTTTTTCTCGAGTGATTACCACTGAATCCACAACATCCAAATTTGATCAAAATGGAGATCTCGTGGTCTTAGTAAATCGCAAACAGACAGAAGACAAATCACATTTTTACTATGTTAAGAATGACAAAGGAAATCATTCAGTTCGGTATGAAGTCACGCACAATCATCTTTTAATCAAGACAGAATATGATTTGGATGGACTTGAAGTGCCCCATCCTAAGCTCAATGGCTCAATTGAGTATCAGCATGAAGACCTCGCTTCCAAGGTGAAGACATATTCGTTAATTGGTGAGTCTGGCACGCCAATCAGTTTTGAAGCGCCGCGGGATTTGAATGACCAAACTTTGGCATCACTCGACGAAATTAAAGAGATTATTTACCAGTATGAGCGGCAAAATGGATTGGTTGTCAAAACAACACTTAAATCTAGTGATAGCATCATGGTGTTTAATCAAAATAACGAAATAGTTTCTTTGATTAATCGGGAACATCCCAATATTGCACACCTCTTTTCTTATGTTCACGACCCAATTACCGGAATCGTGAAAGAAAGAGCATCATTCATCAAACAATATGATTCTTCGCTCAGTCTTTTTGAAAATCCTTCTCTCATAGATCAAGTCGATCCACCGCATACAACAGTTGCTCCCGAGAGCATCGAGATTTATCAAGGGAGTCTTCTGACTTCGCTGCTTCTTTATGACGAAACGGGCACTCATTTTTCAACCAAGAAGGTATTCAAATACAACGTGAAAGGCATCCTCACAACTGTCACTGAGTATGACATGAAGCAGGTCGCGCTTGAAGCAGGTCGCAGCCCGAATGCTGCCGGGCAAAGGAAAGTCACAGAATTTATTTATGACAACAACAGCAAACTCACCACAGTTTATCAATACAAAGGACTAGCGGGACAAGAGAAAATCTTCGCACGAACGGAGTACATCAAAAACAAAACGAATTACACTCAAAACTATGAAGATGAAGTGATTAAATCCACTTCCTTCTCTTTCTACACCGGAAACAAAAGAGCAGACACTGCACTTGAAGCAGATGCACTCATCCGCACAGACACTTACCTTGCAACACTCACCACACCCACAGGCATTGTCAGACAACAAGCCTTCTTCACTGGAGTGAGCGGAGAAGAAACCATTGAAACTGCTTTAAGCTTTAATGCTCTAGGAATTCTTTTAGCCAAATCCTTCTACATCAAGAATAAAACGAATTACACTCAAAACTATGAAGAGGGAGTGATTAAATCCACTTCCTTCTCTTTCTACACCGGAAACAAAAGAGCAGACGTTGCATCTGAAGCAGATGCCCTCATCCGCACAGACACTTACCTTGCAACACTCACCACACCCACAGGTCAAGTGAGACAGCAAGCGTATTTCACTGGAGTGAGCGGAGAAGAAACCATTGAAACTGCTTTAAGCTTTAATGCTCTAGGAATTCTTTTAGCCAAATCCTTCTACATCAAGAATAAAACGAATTACACTCAAAACT
>JAHFHD010000015.1 GCA_023247075.1 Candidatus Omnitrophota bacterium
AATCTCGTTTGTCAGGATCTTCTCCCGCGCCACTCTCCTGAATGACAAGGCTGGGAAGGTGGATTTTAATGCGCTCGCAAAGCTCCAGCTTTGACAAATTGGCGTCTGAAAGACCCACATTGTAAATTTCACCGCGCATCTTTTTAAACGAACTGATTCCATGCAAAAATGCCCGCGCAATATCGAAAATATGAACAAAGTTCCGGCGAAAATGTCCTTCAAAAAGTGTGATTGATTTCTCGTAAACGGCTCGATAAACAAAGTCGTTGACCAAAAGATCAATTCGCATCCTGGGAGACATCCCAAAAGCGGTTGCGAGCCTGAAGCTGATGGCGTTTCCATGTTCCAAAACTGCCGCCTCAGCAGCGACTTTGTCTCGCCCATAAAGCGAAATGGGGCGGAGTGGCGTTTCTTCCGTACACCATTTGTCTTTCTCACCAATTCCATAACCGCTGTTGGTGGTTGGAATCAGAATCTTTTGGTCTTTTGACAAGAGCTTGGTCATCTGAACCACCGCATCTCGGTTGACAGCGGTGGCAGTTGCCGGGTCCCGGTCACAAAGGGGAGCGCCTACCAAAGCTGCAAGCGGAATCACTACATCTGACTTTTTGACGAGCAACCTAACAAGCGCTTGATCTCTCACGTCACCGCGAACAACGTCAAAGCCCGGCTCGCTGCAAACATGGGCCAGGCTGTTTTGCCCATACATAAAATTGTCAAGTACTGTGACCTTGTGTCCTGCTTTCAAAAGTTCCGGAACAAGGACAGAACCAATGTAACCCGCTCCACCGGTAACTAAAATACAGCTACTCATCCGGCCGCCTTCATTAAAAAGTTTTGCGCGCGTTCATAATCGCTTGGAATCCCAATGTCGATGAACCGCCCGCTTGAGACAAAACCGTAAAAATGTTTGTTCTGCTTAATCATCTCCGGGAATATTTCAGCTTCAACCGAAATTTTTTCATTTCTCCGATTCACCAAGTCCTTGGTCCAGCCGTGATTCATCAAATAGACACCTCCACTGACAAAATGGCGAACCTCTTGAGACAAACGCCCTAAGAACAACTGAATTCTCCCCTCCTCGTTCATCTCAACTCCTTCATATCGGTCCTTCGCTAGAGTTTGAAATAGCGCAATGGAACATTCCGCTTGTTTGGCTGCGTGAAACTGCTTGAGATCACGCAAATTGACCTCAAAAAATGTGTCGCCGTTCACCGCCAAAAATGGATGCTTGGACTTTAGTTTCTCTTGCGCCAAATAAAGTGCTCCGCCTGTTCCCAAAGGTTTCTCTTCAATGCTGTAGACAAGTTCTGCGCGCTTGAAACGCGCGCCAAAATGATTCTGAATCATTTTGCTTAAGTAACCAGTCGCCAGTACAAAGCGCGAAATCCCTTGCGCTTCCCAATAATCCAAAATGATTTCAAGAAATGGGCGGCTGCCAACCGGCAACATGGGCTTTGGCGTTTTTTCTGTCAACACTCCAAGCCGCGTTCCAAGCCCACCTACTAAAACAATCGCTTCCATAAAAACAACTCAACGCTCCATCTGTTTTTCGCCGCCTTAGTGCTCCTCTTTAAGATGATGCGGCAACAGCCAACTGATTTTTTGAATACCACCGAAGCGTTTTTTGAATGCCCTCGTCAAGAAAAACCTTTGGCTCCCAGCCATATTGAAGCGCTTGATCAATGTTGAGCTTCAACTTAAACCCAATGCTCGGTTTGGTGGTGTCATACTCAATTTTTAATGTTTTGCCTGAATGATGGATGAGCCGCTCCACAAGCGTTCGCACTGAATAGGTTTCGCCGGAACCAAGATTTAAAAGTTCAAATGGCTTTTTCTGCTTTTCAAGAATCAACTCAATAAAACTTAAAAGGTCGTCCACATAAAGCAAGTCCCGTTCATCCGAGCCGTCGCCCCAAACCACAATTTTATTCTCCCGCGCTTCCATGATTTTTGTCACGGTGGCGCCAAACACATGCGACTTTTCAAGATCAAATTTGTCAAAGGGACCGTACACATTCGAATGCCGAATCACCGTGTGTTTCGTGGAGCCGATTCGGGAATAAAACTCGCACATCTTTTCATTGTAAACTTTGGTCCAACCTCCTCCAAAATATGCGTCAACCATCTCGCCATTAAAATCATCTTCTTTTACAGGTCTCGCTTTAGGCGAATACATGGTGGTGCAGCTCAAAAAAACAAAATGCTGAATTTTTTCCTCGAAGCACGCACGCAAAAGAAGCGCATTCATCACTGCGTTGTCCGTCACATGCACATAGGGTTTGGACACAATGTCTTTTGCGCCCGAAGTAGTGGCTGCCGCTTGAACCACCACATCATGGCCAGAGACCGCAGAGCGAACATCATTCGGCGAAGTTAGGTCTGCCTTAATCCACTTTATTTTTCCGCTGCGGCCAAGGTCGCGTGGCGGCATTTTGTTATGATAAAGAGCGCAAACTTCATATTGATTGTTTGCTAGAAAATGTCTGACGAGATTTCTTCCAATAAATCCCGTGCCGCCGCAAATCAATAGTTTTTTCCGGCTCATCACTCAAACCTTTGATGCCATTTCTGTCTGAACTCGCTCGCGCCATTCCGCTAGAAGCGCATCAACACTTTCCTCAAAACTAATTTTAGGTTCCCACCCCGTGACGCGTTCAAACTTCGTCGTACTTGGAATTTGTAACGTCACGTCAAGCGGCCGAAGTAGCGCTGGGTCCTCGCGTGTTGGGATTTTAACTTTCGCCCGTTTTTTTAAAAGCTCTAGGAAGTCACCCACCGAAATCGTTTTCTTTCCTCCAATGTTGTACGCTTCGCCCGGCTCGCAACAAAGAACGGCTACCCAATATGCCTCCATTGCATCTTGAACATCAATCAGCGTCCGAATGGATTTTAGGTTGCCGTGAGTCAGTTCTTTTTTTAGTCCGGCTTCAATGCGCGCGATTTGCATGGCAAAAGAAGAGGCGAACAAATTGGTGCGTCTTGGATTGACATACGCAAACATGCGCGTCCGGATGATTTTGAGGCCGTAACTTTGAAAATAAGTCCGGGCCAAGAAATCTTGCGCAACTTTAGAAATGGCATAGGGACTTGCGGGAGAAATCGGGCAATCTTCAGTGATGGGAACATTTTTTGGGTCCACCTGCCCGTACACTTCAGAAGTAGAGCAATGTTGAATCATCGGATTGAGGCGAAGCCGGCGCACCGCTTCAAACAAGTTGCAGGTTCCCACAATATTATTCGTCAGCACGGCTTGGGGGTTGTCAAATGACGCACGTACATCAGCCTCAGAGGCCAGATGAAACAGGACGTCTGGTGTCACTTTTTGTAATTGTGAAACAACTGACTCAAAATTATTTAAATCACAGACGTGAAGCTTGACTCTGTTTTCTACTTTAGCTAGGTTGTGCTTGGCCTTGTCATGGTATTGCCTGAGCATGCCATGCACTTCAACATTCGGATGATGAGTCAAAATATATTCGGCCAAATAACTTCCGCCAGAACCTCCGATGCCTGTAATTAAAACCTTTTTAATCTGCTTCTCACCAATCATGAATTAAACTTCTCCACACTGTCCATTCATTAATGGATTCCGTTGAGCGCTTCGCACAAATTTTTTATTTTCTCTTCCGGCAAGCCAGGATAATTCCCAAAGTAAAAACTGTGAAAGTGAATGTGTTCGACTCTCGGGTAATTTTTGTATTCGTCGCCAAAAATTCTCTTCAGGTACGGCTGCCTGAGCTGATTCCCGCCCCCGGACAATCCCCGCCTAAATTCTACACCAAGTTCGTGGAGTGTTCTGACTACCTGGTCCAAACGATTTTTAAACTTTTCTTTGAGTACCAGTATAAACGCATAATTACTTAAGCCTTGAATGTCGAAATCCGTTTGATATTTAGATCCGTCTAAGCATTTGAGAAAGAGATTAAAATTGTGATTGCGCATTCTAATTTCAGAATCGAGGCGCTTTAAATGTTTCCGGCCGATGACAGCATTGATTTCAGTGCTGCGAACGTTGTAAGCAGGAAAAGCAAAGATAAATTCCCCCGTTAAATCCTGATGTTCACGTTCATAAGTAGACCTTAATTCTTTCGATGTCGATTCCCGGACCAAACCGTGCGACCGAAACATCCGGACTTTTTGGTAGAATTCTTCGTCATTTGTGCACACCATTCCGCCTTCAATCGTGCTTAAGTGATGCGCGTAGTAAAACGAGAAATTGGAAGCAAGCCCATAAGACCCTACCTTTTTTGTTTGAAACGTAGCGCCGTGTGATTCGCAAGCGTCTTCAATTAAGGGAATGCCTCTTGCTTGAAGGTCGTGAAGCAGTTGGCTTGTCAGTGCGTTGAATCCAAGAATATGTGTCAGAAATACGGCTTTTGTCTTTGCTGTAATTTTCCGAATTATTTCATCGGCATCCATTCCAAGAGTACGGGGATTAATGTCCACAAAAACCGGCTTGAAGCCGCATTGCAAAACAGAGGCGATGTCCGACACCCAGGTAAGTGTAGGCACAATCACTTCGCCTTCTTCAGATGACCCCAAGCGCTCCCGAAGCGCTGCAAATGTCACGAGATTTGCAGATGCCCCTGAATTAACAAATACACTGCGCCTGACACCCAGCCACTCAGACCACTCCCGCTCAAATGCTTCGACTTCGGATGCTTGGGTTAAACGGGGATTTGTTTTTAGAAATTCGATGACTTGGGTGAGGTCTTCAGGTGAGATATTTCCTGTCATGAGCGGCCAATTCAAACTTTTCAGCTTCCCGGAGACGCTCATTATTGAAAATTGTTCGGTTCAAAAACCACAATTTTGCTGCCTGAAAAATCAAAACGAAACGGGACATAGGTCAGCTTTCTCAACCGCTCGCGAACTTTATTTTGAAGACCAGGCTCTACAAAAAGAAGCATGAAACCACCACCGCCGGCGCCCAAGATTTTGCCTCCAATTGCACCTGCGCTTTTGGCTGCATCATAAATCGCATCAATTTTAGGTGTTGTCACTTTTCCATTGGTGCTGCTTCGCTTAAACTGCCAGTACTCATGAAGCAAATGACCGAACTGCGCAAGCGATTTGCTTTTCTGTTCCATAATTGCAATTGCTTCCGTCACCATTTGCTGCATAATCTGAATGTCTCGCTTTCTGGCTTCCAAATTTTCAATGTGGCTTTTTGCGATTTTCGAAGCCACGCGCGTAAAGCCAGTGAAAAAAAGCATCATGTGTTTTTGGAGCATTTCAATTTTCTCTTTCGACAAAATCACCGGCGTAATTGTAAATGAATCGTCTTGGCGAAATTCGACCACATTCAATCCCCCCATTGCCGTAAGCACCTGGTCTTGAGAGCCGACATTTTCTTTTAGAATCTCTCGCTCCACATGCACTGCTTTCGCAGCCAACTCGCGCTGAGACATAATCCGTTCACGTAATGCATAAAGCGTGTGAATCAGCCCAACTGTAAAAGCAGAACTTGAACCGAGCCCTGATTGAGCGGGTAAATCCCCGTCATGATGAATTTCAACACCTTCCTTGATCTGCATCAGCTTTAAAACTGCCTTTACCGCAGGGTGTTCGATTTCATTCACACGCTTGGCATATTCCACCTTTGAATAAACGATGCGGTATTTATGGTCAAAAAAAGCAGGCAAGTAACGGCAACTGATGTAGCAATATTTATCTATGCTGGTTCCCAAAATTTTCCCGCCATATTTTCGGTACCAGGCAGGGTAGTCAGACCCGCCGCCAAAAAAAGAGATTCTAAAGGGTGTTCTACTAATAATCATTGTTCCCCCACACTTAAGTAACTGCCGGTTGGATTAAAGAATAATCGTCGCAATTTTTGTAACTGTTTAGCCCATTGAAGTTCATAACAGGCTTGTCATCCTGAGCCCTTCGTTTGTCATCCTGAACGAAGTGAAGGATCTAGCGCTCAGGGTAAACTCCGTGAAGGATCTAGATTCGCCAGATTCTTCAGTTCGCCCCGCAGAATAAATTTACGGGGCTCCTTCAGAATGACATAGTTTGTGAAGCGCTTCAAAACGCTAAATAAACACCAATTTTTAGCCTCATTGAGCATCGGAATCAGGTCGATACATTGACAGGTTAACAACTTGATTCCATACGCGCTATGAAAACTCATTGGCTAAACCTTTCGGAACAAAAGAAGTTATGGCTGTCCACGCTGATTCTTTTTTCCATTCTAATCGCAAACGCACTCTTCATTAATTTTTGCGCCTTCCGAGGATTTTATCTTTTTGACTTTGGTTTATTTCTTGACGGCGCGTGGCGTGTTTACAAGGGACAACGCGTGTACGCCGATTTTTACTTTTACACAGGACCTCTACATCTTTACATGCTTGCTGTCTTCTTCTGGCTCTTCGGGTTCGGCAAAGCTGCCATACTTGCTCATTTACTTGTCGTAGGCTCTACGGTCATTATCGTCACTTTCTTTTCGGCAATAAAGCGACTTCCGCTCTTTATTGTCACAATCTTGACTCTCTTAAGCGCGACTTGTTACTACACAAACCGGCCGCATCCATGGTATGACCACTCGGCTTATCTTTGGGGCATTTTAGCTACCTGGGCTTTAATCACTTATCTTCCATTCCAAAAATCAAGACAAGCTTTTAAAGTGGGGATTATTTGTGGGGCTATGGTAGTTTTCGCGCTCCTGACTAAAACCAATATTGGCCTTGCTTACGGATTTGCCTTCCTGATTGTACTTCTGGCAGGAAGCGAACAACTCTCTTCTCTTAAGGGTTATGTGATTGGAGCTGTGACCTCTTTTCTTTTTGTAATTCTCTCCACAAGAGCTCCTCATGCTTTTTTTGACAATATGCACCAAGCTCTTAGTTCAGGAATTCAACAAAACAAGATTCAATTGCTCTTTTCCGTCCAAGTTTGGCTCAAAAACTTTTATTGGCTGCCTGCTTTGATTGTATTGTGCAACGTCCTGCTTGCAGACCGCCGAACGGTTCTGAAGCATCTCGCCCTGTTTGCTCTCTTTTTTGGCACTGCCTTTGTTGCCCTCTTCTCATTAAACACAGGCTCTGAGTGCTACCCGGCAAATCTCTCACTGATGGGAATTTATCTCACCCTAGTTTTTATTTTGCTTGAGCAAATCACGCCGTCAATACAACAATCAAAAAAATGGTTCATCCTAAATCGACTTACCTATTGGGCGCTTGTTATTTTCGCCGTTTGCGAAATTGTATTTACCGTCACTTTTGCTTATGCACGGGCAACGCAAGACATTCATCCAGAACACCGTCTTCCTCAGTACCGAAATGGGTTCTATGAACTAAAAACGAAACCATTTCAGGGGTGGCGATTCGATGTGTATGAAGGGCAAATACTTGATGAAATCGTTCAGTTCGTCAATCTCATCCCTAAAAAGGATTCGCTTCTGGTATTAAGTCACTTATTTATTGTCTATTCATTAGCGGGACGCAACAGTTACCGTGGAATCCCTGTTGATTTCAACCCCGGAACTGATCCGGCTCCAGGCGAACAGTGGCATAAAGTTCACGAACGCATTTTAAACAACCCGCCAGATTGGATTCTAGTTAGCAAAGAGCCAGGTCGTATTGCAAATGAATTAGTTGAGTATTTGCAACTGGAACCACTTCTTCCAGAGTACAAGCTAATTAAAACATGGGGGAAATATGGCATCCTTCGGCGAAACAGTTTATAAAACGAAGTGGGAAACCGACCACTCTTGCATTTCAAATCATGCCGTTTCGCACAAAGCATCAATCAGGGCTTTGCCCTTGTGGAGAGTTTCCCAGTATTCGGCTTCCGGGTCTGAATCGTAGACAATGCCCGCACCCACCTGCAAATAACCTTTGCCACGGTAAAAAATGAGGCTTCGAATCACAATGTTGAAATCCATGTCTCCGTTAAAATCAATGTAGCCGATGGAACCCGTGTAGAGATGGCGTCTAAACGGTTCAAGCTCTTCAATAATTTGCATCGCACGGATTTTAGGACACCCTGTAATTGTGCCGCCTGGAAATACAGCCCGAAAAAGGTCAAACGAGTCACAGTCCTTACGAAGCTTCCCCACGACATTGGAAACAATGTGAAACACATGTGAATACCGCTCAAGCGTCATCAGCTCACTCACCCGCACACTCTCTGGCTCAGCCACGCGGCCAAGATCATTTCGCTCAAGATCAACCAGCATCACATGCTCTGCGCGCTCTTTTGCGCTTGTGATGAGTTCATTTCTGAAACGCTGTTCCTCACGCCGAGACATTCCGCGTGGGCGTGTCCCCGCAATAGGACGCGTTTGGCATTCATCACCTGTCTTTTTAATTAAACGTTCAGGTGAGCTGCTCGCCACAGTTAATTCCCCAATTTTTAAAAAACTGGAAAATGGAGAAGGATTGATTTTCCGGAGTACCTCATAAAGACGCGCGGCATCTCCATTAAAATCAAATGAGAAACGCTGAGACAGATTGACTTGGTACACATCTCCCTTGCGAATGTATTCTTTTGCGCGAACAACCATTTGTTTAAATTTTGATTTGGAAACTTCTGAACGGAAATTTTTGATTTGGATTCCACGCCCTGATATTTTGTTTGTCATCCTGAGCGCAGCGAAGGATCTAGTAGATGTTAGATCCTTCGGCCAATCCTTTAAAACACTAGCCTCAGGATGACATAACTGATCATTAATAAGTGTTTTCATTTCCTCAAGCACTTTTTCTGTCCGTTTCAGCGCCTTTTCATAAGTTCCATCAAGCTCCGGTATTAAATTTGAAATCAAATAACAGCAGTAGGACGCATGGTCAAAAACCACAAGGTCACGGACCAAAAGAAATGCAGCTGGGTCAATTCCTAAGTCCACTTTTTTCTGGCTCTTAATTTCTAGTAGCGCGCGACCCAGCTCATAACTGAAATAACCCACGAGCCCTGACGTCAGGAATGGAAGTTTGCGCCATTGCCTTCCTTTGAATTTTTTTAGCAGCGTCGCAAGTCGCTTCAGTAAATTTGGTGACGCGCCAGAGCGAAAAATAGGATGAGGATTCCACGCCAAATAAGAATAGCGCGCGGTCTTGGCTTGACGGCGGACACTGTCGAGAAAAAAAACATGTTTCTCGCCTGACAGGCGCTGCGCAAGTGTCCAGGGGTCAATTTTGAGTTTGAGTGAGACGCTAAAAGGCACAACAAATCCAGCGCTGTACCAGCGTTTGAGTTCTGGAAGCGGAATGACTCCGCTTGGCTCAGGCATGTTCTTCGCCAGAGGACGAATCCGTCCGATTTTCGGCGGAGTGGCGATACATTAGAAGCCCGCTTGAAAATTTAGGGTAAAAGTAGGTAGACTTCTGCGGCATCAGCTCACCGGATTCACAGATTTCTTTAATTCGCTCCACATTCGTAGGACGAATTAAAAAAGCAAGCGCAGCTTCTTTTTTCTTGAGAGCATTAAAAACTTCCTCAGAAGAAGGTGAGTACCGAACGCTTTTTTCCAAATGAGCGCTTTGAATTCCAAGCAGCGGCTCCAAAATTAAATAAGACACAAGGTTGACATCAAGCCCGTACCACGCGCGCGCTCTTCCTTCTGGCATTTGACGCTGCGCGGCCATTTGATCTTTGAGCTCGAGCACATAACATTCGTCTTCTGAAAAAGCGAGCCCAAACCCATCCTGAGCTGTTCCTTCAGAAATTTTTTCAAGCACAGAGCGCGTGACGGAATGCAAAATAAAATTACGCTTAAGCGCTTCTATGAGTTGCATCTGGTCAAACGAAACGCTTGGAAGAACAATCCGGTGAATCGGCAAAATGAGGAGACCTGGGTCTGAAAAACGAACAAAAGCGCTCATCACATAATCACATCCACGCGCGTAATTACCTCCGCTCTTTTGGCTGACCCAGGTTTCGCTTGCAAACCGAAGCGCTGTTTCATAGCGGTGATGCCCATCAGCGATGAATACCTTTTGATCGCGAAATAGGCCAGCCACATTTTGAATCGCATTTGTTGCCGAAACGGCCCAAACCCGATGCGCTGCACCTTGATCATCTGAAAAATCAAAAAGAGGTATTTCCCCTTGAAGTTGTTTCCTGATTTTGTCTACCTTTCCTTCAGAATCTTGATGAATCAAAAAAATAGGGGAAAAATTCGTGTGAGTGGCACGAAGCAGTTTCATCCGGTCTTCTTTGGCTGACGCATGAGTTTTTTCATGCGGGTACACACTTCCCGACCCAAATGCTTCTAACTTGAGCCGTCCAAATAATGCAAGGCGCGTCAGTTTTGTATTCCGGTAAGGATGTGAATACGTTGTTTCCTGCAAATAATAGGCGGGGGTTTGATCGCGAACTAAAACATTTTCTTTCGTCCATGCTTCCAGATGTTTCCGGGCAGCCTCATAGCGCTCATCTTGCTTAATTTCTTCAGGCGTTGCTTGTCCTAAGATGAGGCGAATCACATTGTGAGAATCTCGGGCGTAGAGCTCTTCTTGATACGTGCGTGAAATCACGTCATAAGGCGGCGCAACCACACGCTCAAGAGATACCTGATGCGGTTCATAATGCCAAGCTCGAAAAGATTCAACTGTTGCCATTTTTTCCGGTATAAAGGTTAAAAATTAGTGCTATTGCTAGATACCGCATAAGGTCCAAGTTTTCGGCGTACTGAGTAATTTTTTGGTCGATTTCGGTGAGGTGAGCGCAGGTCCACGCACGACCCGCTCGGTAAACTTGCGGACTTCGTCGTTCGCGGAATTCCAAGTCCAAAATTGAGAGAAAATTTCATCCAGCGGACTTTCGTTCATCTCAAGCTGGTACAAAATTTTGAGCACGTATTCCCGTGCAAGAGCCCGCTTGCGCATAGTCAAAAGTTAAAGAACAATTAGAAATTGAGTGAACTAAAGTGAAAACGAATCTTGAAGCAACTTTTCTTTGCGCCCGCCTGCGCGTACCTCGCGAATCATGCATCCGAGCGCAATCAAACCATCAAATTTCCAGGACGTGCACCATTCACTCGCCACACAGGAACACTATCAAATTTCATAGATAAAATTCCCTTTTTGACTGAGCGGCATATTAGCAGTCTGAACCAGCAGTGTCAATGTTACGGCATCTGTAAAAAACAGGGGACAGACATTCTTATTATGCCTGTCCCCTGTTTTCATAATAACGCTTCTATTGTGATTAAAAATGTCCTGTATGTTTTACGCCGCCACTTGAAGGCGAAACTCGGCGCGGAGCATCGCTTCTACCAGCTCAATCACCGCGCCATTGTTTCTGAACTGAACTTCGTGCTGATCAAACCATTCAAGCATTTCTGTTAGTTCTTGTTTGAGTTTTTCAGCTTTTGGTCCCCTAAGACTTATAGCGGTAAGAAGCTCAAGGCAGTGGAGTCCTCTTGCGGTACCAAGATTACCACCAAGGTCACGAGGGCTTCGTGAAAGCATTCTAAGGATATTACTGCCGGCCAGTTCGTGATTCAGCCTAATTCCAAGATCGCCTGAAGGCAGCCAAAGCGTTACCTGATTCAAAAACTCGCTGGCTGGCATTTGACGAGCAGTTAAATTTTTGCTCAAGCGAAAATTGTAGAAAATACCTCCTTGTTTCTTGAGTAATTCTCTTACGAAGAAACGTTCAACTTCTTCACTCGTTTGAAAAGAAATATTGCGTTCACGATCGACCAAAAGAACGCGGCTCCACATACCTCTTGTCAAAGCATCTGGGCCATAAGTGGATGCGATGAGCTGCTTGATTCGAACGCCCAAAAGAGCGCCTGTAATACTTGGGTGAGTCTTTAACGCTGTTTCAATAGCGTCAAGCTGCGCTTTGGTTTCGGCTTGTCCATCATCAGAAGTATTCATTGTGTCAACCATTGAGATAAAAAAAGCATCAGTTGTTTGATCTGGACGCGTAAGAAGATGAACAATGTGCCGCGCATTATCCGGAAGATTTATTTCAGCAAGCTTTGTTTCTGCAACTTCACCGAGCGTAACATTTACCGTGGCAGACGTAACTTCGTCATAAGTAGGACCACGGCTTGTTTTGAATGCTTCAACTTGAAATTGGCCGAGTTGAGCAGGCGTAACATTTGAGAGCACAGCAAGGGCAACTCCTGTTCCAAATGTCACTTCGCCAGCAGGAATAAAAATCTCGCCAAATATTACGCTTGTTGTGAGGAGTATGCCTGCATTCTCTTGAAAGTCTGTTCCGGTGTCCATGGCCGGATTTTTCTCTGCTTCAAGCGTCGAAACAGCTTGCCTGAGTTCAGAATGTCCGCGGTTGGTTGGACCTATAACATCAAGGGCGGCTGCTTGGCCATGGCCTAACGTTTTAACAACTTGCGCGAGCACCTCTGAACTATCCGTCAAAGGAGTATTTTCGGATGGAGCAGGGGGAGCAAGCTCAGTTTTCGGCCGCCGCGTCGTTTTCG
This sequence comes from Candidatus Omnitrophota bacterium, assembly GCA_023247075.1. Taxonomy (GTDB): domain Bacteria; phylum Omnitrophota; class Omnitrophia; order Omnitrophales; family Danuiimicrobiaceae; genus JAHFHD01. The sequence goes on from JAHFHD010000015.1 coordinate 12,401, forward strand.
GTCTAAGTGTGTCAAACATTCCTTTACTTATACCATCATCCGCCCGAAGTTCAGCGTGGGATACAGCATCTATATAAAAGTGGCCTATTGAATCGAGTTCAGACGGCGCCCTGCGAGTCTTGGGATGCTTGATGAGGGTGAATTGATCAAAGAGGTACACTTCAAGTTCTGTTTGAGTAAAAGCAGAAGCCATAACCCCAAATACTCGATCGCCTACCGGTAATGAAAAAATGGATCGGTTTCCAATGCGCAGCGTTTCCCCTTCTACATTGAACTGTACCTTTCCAGCTTTATCCAAAATATCCTCTAGATAACTACGACGCGCATCGCTTGTCATTTGATTAAGTAACGCAATAGTTGCCTCTACAATTTGCGACTTATTTACCCCTGTTGTTGAAGCTAGTGGGAAACGCTCGATGCCGGTTTGCCTCTGCACAAATTTAAATTTGTGCGCGTGGTCACTTTCTACTGGAGTGTTTTTAATTACATTACCAATTTCGGTTAAAATGTCATCGATTCTGATTAAAGCGGGCTGTTCAGTTTGAGATCTTTCTATTTTCAAACGATTCAAATTGCTTTGGATAGCTCTTAAAAGCCGAGCTATCTCTGAAGCCTCAGCCGTAAATAATTTGTTGTTTAATTCATTCGTGTCTCTTAAAAGAGCCGTAGCGATTGGATGATTACCTTCATACTCTATACTTATTAGGTTCGACAATGGATCTACAATCTTGGAAGCGATGTTTTCCTTTGTGTTTTCAGAAACAACAACTGGCGCTGCATCAACCATCCGCAGCTCAGCGTGGGAATCCTTAACGTTCTTTTCTGCTTCTCTAGTAATTTGTTCGACCAACACCAAATTATCGCTCGTAAAAGTGCCAGGGGATTCTTGATTAAGTTTTGCAAGTCTTTCTGAAACATCCATAAGGGCAATGTCACCAGCAATCAAGCTATCTGTTAAATTCATTACTTGATCCGTAAGCGCTTCTCCATTTACCTCCACGCTCAATGCTGATAACAAGTCAACAACATAGTCCACGCGTTCTTGTTCTGTGTGCTCCGCAATATCTAACGCTCTTACCGCATCCATAAGGTCACTACTAATATCCAATAGATCTGCAAGTTTGTAAGCTGCTTCTTGCGCTTCACTCAAGCTTGGACCTTGGCGCTTCCTTATCCTAGACTGTAACGCATCATGAAACACTTTCCTTAAATCCATTGAGGATTCGAAAAAGGCATTAAGTAATTGTGCAAAGTTAGATTCTAAACTGTTTACCTGGTCGACCAAAAGCTTTGCCTGAGTTGAATCATCAGTACGGTACCTCCTCCAAAGATCCACCGCTTCGCTTCTCTGTGCTAGCCAAGTGTCCAGCTCATCATTAAATTCCTCAAATGTTTTTCTTTCGCGAAAAGTAAGAGCGCCCTCATGAACTAATCCAAGAAATGGATGCTTCCCCCGCAGCTCAGCGTGGCCGAGAAGTTCTTCGCTTTCTTGGTTCGGCGCTGTCTCAAATTCTGTTGCGGCTATAGTTTTAGTAATCCTCTGCGCTTGTGCTGTAACTGCATCCGTCCTAGCCACGTTGCTCATGCCAAGCGAATCCCGGATGAGGAAATCTCCGAGAGTCATGGTAGTCGCATTTTTGTGAACAGCGCTGATAATTTGATCATCCTCATCAAAGATGACTTTATAATTTGCATAAACGGCTGAGTATAATTGGCGTATGATCCACGCGAGACAAAGAACCGAGTAAAAATTATAAGTAAATACCGTTAATGTTCCCCATTTCAAAACTGTATTTTTTTGAAATTCAGAGATAAGTGCGTTAATTGCATCTCCATCTTCGAAACTTTCTGATACGAGTTGAGTTAACTGATTCTGAATTTCTGCAATGTAGCTCTTAAAATGTTCTTCAAATTTGGGCGTTCTCAAATCAGGTGTAATCGCTTCCAAAAATTTCATCACACTCACTAACAAATCGACCGCGCTGGAATCGAATTTCCAAAACCTTACATCTTGTTTTAATACAAACGTTTGCCCTCCAAAAAGAGCTGACGCAGGCGCAGACGTACCAGGTACGGTTCTAAGCTCAAGGCGGGAATTCGTAGTTATGTCCAATTCAGCTATCTGCTCATAATGACCTCTTGACGAATTCAACATAAAAACATTCAATTGAATGCCATCGGCTTTGATATCTGCTTCAAAGTTAATCATTCTATTGCTGCCGTTTTCAGTTATAGTCAGCGGCACATCCATCCCATATAAAGTTGCAGGGAGATCGTCCTGATCAATATGATCAATATCACTTGCATGATCTTCAAGAAACTTGGCGGCTATCTCAATAATCTTTGCTCTTAGGTCATCGGTTTTTAACTTTTCGGGCAGGGCGCTATTACTGCTCCACGCAAAACGATTTACGTTAAACTTAGACTTTTGCAAAGTAGGTGTATCTGCCGCGGTGCGCAGTTCAGCGTGGGAATCCTTAACGCTCTTTTCTGCTTCTCTAGTAATTTGTTCGACCAACACCAAATTATCGCTCGTAAAAGTGCCAGGGTATTCTTGATTAAGTTTTACAAGTCTTTCTGAAACATCCATAAGGGCAATGTCACCGGCATTCAAGCTATCTATTAAATTCATTACTTGATCCGCAAGGGCTTCTCCATTTACCTCCACGCTCAATGCTGATAATAAGCTAACAACATAGTCCACGTGTTCTTGTTCTGTGCGCTCCGCAATGTTTAACGCGCTTACCGCATCCGTAAGGTCACCACTAATATCCAATAGATCTGCAAGCTTGTAAGCTGCCTCTTGCGCTTCATCCGAGCTTGGACCTTGGCGCTTCTCTATTCTAAACTGTAACGCATCACGAAACACTTCCTCTAAATTCATTGAGGATTCGAAAAAGGCATTAAGTAATTGTGCAAAGTTAGATTCTAAACTGTTTACCTGGTCGACCAAAGACTTTGCCTGAGTTGAATCACCAGCACGGTACCTCCGCCAAAGTTCCACCGCTTCGCTTCTCTGTGCTAGCCAAGCGCCCAGCGCATTATTAAATTCCTCAAATGTTTTTCTTTCGCGAAAAGTAAGAGCGCCCTCGTGAACTAATCCAAGAAATGGATGCATCCCCCGCCTATTAAAGGAATTATCCTCCCACACAGGCTCAGAGTGAGGAGTGGCTGCACGTCTAAAAGCAGTATTTAAGAAACTGTTTAGTGACCTTGCTAATTCTTCTTCAAGAATGGGTATTGTTTTTTCAAATTCGCCAAGAACCGGTTGCCACTGCTTCCCATCCACGCTAGTTCTCTCGATTGCTTGCGCCAAATCGGTCATAGCAGCCTTAGATTGCTGGATTAAATCGTTTAACTGACCTGATGTAATCGAACCGCTAACCTTTATATGACCTGCATTGATGTCCATTTTTAAAACAGGGGTCAATGAGAGAAAAAACGCTAAAAATTCAGTCAAGCCCGCCCTTTCAATCTCTGACGAGTCGAATTGATGTTGAATGTTCTCAACAATGGATTGCACAGAAAAATACCCACCAGACCGCAGTTCAGCGTGGCCGAGAAGTTCTTCGCTTGCGTCTATAGTTTCAGTAATCCTCTGCGCTTGTGCTGTAACTGCATCCGGCCTAGCCACGTTGCTCATGCCAAGCGAATCCCGGATGAGGAAATCTCCGAGAGTCATGGTAGTCGCATTTTTGTGAACAGCGCTGATAATTTGATCATCCTCATCAAAGATGACTTTATAATTTGCATAAACGGCTGAGTATAATTGGCGTATGATCCACGCGAGACAAAGAACCGAGTAAAAATTATAAGTAAATACCGTTAATGTTCCCCATTTCAAAACTGTATTTTTTTGAAATTCAGAGATAAGTGCGTTAATTGTATCTCCATCTTCGAAACTTTCCGATACGAGTTGGGTTAACTGATTCTGAATTTCTGCAATGTAGCTCTTAAAATGTTCTTCAAATTTGGGCGTTCTCAAAGACTCTTCAGGTGTAAACGTTTCCAAAAATTTCATCACACTCACTAACAGATTGACCGCGCTAGAATCGAATTTCCAAAACCTTACATCTTGTTTTAATACAAACGTTTGCCCTCCAAAAAGAGCTGACGCAGGCGCAGACGCACCAGGTACGGTTCTAAGCTCAAGGCGGGAATTCGTAGTTATGTCCAATTCAGCTATCTTCTCATAACGACTTTTTAACGAGTTCAACATAAGAACTTCCAATTGAATGCCATCGGCTTTTATAACCGCTGAGAGACTAAGCATTCTATTGCTGCCGTTTTCAGTTATAGTCAGCGGCACGTCCATCTCATATAAAGTTTCAGGGAGATCGTCCTTATCAATATCAATATGATCAACATCACTTGCATGATCCTCAAGAAACTTAGTGGCTATCTCAACAATCTTTGTTCTTAGATCATTGGTTTTTAACTTTTCGGGCAGGGCGCTATTACTGCTCCACGCAAAACGATTTACGCTAAACTTAGACTCTTGCAAAGTAGGTGTATCTGCCACGGTGCGCAGCTCAACGCGACCAAGGCTTTCATTAAACCTTTGGATATCACCCAGTAAACCATTGGCTCTAAAACCAAGAGAAGATAGTTTGCCGGCGCTTTCGTCACGCAGAAGAGTTTCTATAGAAGGATTCGTCGTGACTTCAAGCATTACATTCCGCAATACAATTTCAATATAAGTAAAATTGGTCAGAAATCGATTTAGGTCGTAATTAGGATTACCGAAGTGTGACGCCAGCATGAAATCCAAGAAAACCGGGGAAAATCGGACGGCAAAGGGATCATTTGCTTGATGGAGTATTAACCAAATAGCCTCTGCCTCAACCGCTAAGTGTTGGATCACATCCTCTTCAGATGTTTCTCGCAAGGGATCGGCTTTTATCTTTGAAATAAGAAGGTTCAACAGATGAAGGGACTTATGAAGAGCAAAAATACCTTGAACTAACGCATTGGCCGCCTCTCTTTCACTAGATGAATTTTCTGTGGAGTCTAAAATTCTTCTCGCGGTCTCGAGAGCCTTTCCTAATTGTTTTTCTGCCCCTAACCCGTTTGCTTCGATATTTGCTTGATTAAGGTTCGTGAGTAATTTCGCAGCCTTGTCAGCATGGCTGCGTATGTTAGATAACTTGGCATTAACAAGGTTTTTAGAAATTTGAAAGGCGGCAGAAAAATTTTGAAGCAGTATGCTCAAACCGTTTTTCGCATTGTCATCAGCAAGAAATTCGTGAAAAATGTTCGCTGTGCTCTCGATATTCTCAAACAAATTAGCGCGGCGATCTGCCGCTATAAATTGCTCTACCGTTCCACCAGTACCATCGCCCAAGACTTTGCCAATGTCCTCTTCACGAAACACAGGTACGGTGATTTGGTGTCCCGCTAGCCATATGACGACGCCGTATTTACTATTTCCTACTCGTAGTTCCTGAACCTTTTCAAATAAACATATCGGTGTGTTGCTGCCTTTCACTTTTTTAGTACGCTTTTCGCGAATCAGATTTTTGTGGGCCGCAAGAAAATTTTCAACCGCTAAACGAATATCTTCTTTTAAATTTGGACTATTTGTTAATTTGTCAGAAATGGATTTCGCCCAAAAGTCATTTGCGTCAAACGCCTCGACTTCGCCATTGCTGCGCAGCTCAGCGCGGAGAATTTCCCTTTGCGCAGCAGCATTCCTCGCCTCAGCGCGGGATACAACTTTAATAATCTCGTCAATTGCATTGATTGCGGTATCTAACTCAGTAAGCGCTTGAGAAACATCCTCTGGCGCTGGTTCTGTTTTACCTTGACCAATTTGCTCTTTGATAGTTTTTAATTTATTCTGATTGTTAAGCAACCGAGTACGAAGCGCTTCCAACTTATCGCGCGAGTCAAGATCAGCTGCAGGAACCGAAAAAACACCCTCTAGTTCATCAGACACTCTGTAAAGCTCTGTTGGGACATCAAGATGTTCTTCTTCTTGATCAGTTGGAAAAAAATCAATTACTCTGTCAAGCGCTGGCAATACTTCCTGCCGTCCTTTTTCCAATGCTGCCCCCAATTGTGTTACTGTCGAAGGCGAAGACAGAAGCTCTTTCACAGCAATCCGGATCATCCCCATAACTACAGGGGTGGCTTTCTCTAAGTTTTCTTTTATTGTGATGCGTTGTCTTCGTGCTTCCTCAAACCATTCTGGCCGAGGTATTTGATTGACAGTTTGGCCAAGTTCTAACCTTATGTTTGAAATAGTTTCAAGAATATCTTTCCAATCGTTCTCTAGTATTCGTTGCGCCTTGATTGCTTCTTCCAAATTGGAGTTGGCAGCAGCCAATTCATCGACCCAATCCTGTAACTCAAATAGAGAAAATGAAGCTCTATCCCCTTTCAATAGTCGATCGAAACCTGTTTCAAACCTGAATCTCAAAGCAGCCTTTATAAATCGAGTTAAACCCGCTTTTTTAATATCTGATTTAGTAAATCTAATTTTAATAACGTCTACAACCGAATTCATAGAAGAATACCAGTCAGACCGCAGCTCAGGGTGGGAATGAGTTCCGCTATTGCCCCAATCTCCACCAATACCAGAGTCTACAACCGATGACAAAATTGTTCTATCTGGCGATCTCAGCCCAACACCCTTATCTGATGCAGACATTCGTTCATCAGAAAGATATTCGTCTACGGTAGGATCTGCAAGATAAGTTTTAAATATCGCTTCCCCAATCATATTCACCACAGCCATCATTGCCTTTGGCTTGGGGACTTCTTTTCTGATTAATTCATCATATATTGACAGCGCTTGAGCATTTAAAAAATTCCAATTGATACCTGCTCGAGCTAACTCGCCGATCTCAGAATTGGAACTAAAAATACTGTTGAATAGACTTTCGATTTTTTGGGATGACGCAGACTGATCTTGTGCGCGAACCAGCTGCTCTGCTTGCGTGAGAAGATCCGAGACCGCTCTAAGAGCTTCCCTCACTCTCTTCGGATCATTTAACAAATAGCTACTAAGCACTCTATTCATTAAAACATTCCGCAGTTCAGGGCGCACAAAAATCTGTGATACTTTTACAGGAAGTACGGCGGCTTCAGGTGTTTCGAGTGTGATCATCCCCTGTGGAACGATAACAATTACTCGTAAAAAATCGTCAGCCTCTTTTTTGACCCCGACCCCAACAACTTTTGTCCAATGGTTCGACTCCAATTCAAAAATTCGATTATCTCCCAAAATTGTCTCCCCGGGATTTATTAACCAATTCTCGGATTCACCACTCTTCATCAGAGCTTTTATTTCCTCACCTTTTGATCGAAGAAACTGAAGCACAGCGTTTTCAATTTGATCTGGTTGCATGCTTGCTTGATCTAATTGATTTTGATTGACGTATGAAAAACCTAAGGACTCGAATGCAAGTATTGGTTCATCTTTATCCACATACGGACTGAACACAATTTTGTCGCTTGATGGTATCGCACTCCGATCGAGGGCCTGATCCAACTTCTCAAGCACATAGAGCACAATAACACCTGCTGACGCTCGTGAAGGTGTACCATCTTTCTTATTTAACAAAATAAGTTGTCGCACGTAATCGGAAAGGTCGTTCACCAATCTTCTGTTAAATGAATCGTAAAGTATCGTTACAAATTCTTTTTTGAGGAAGGGCTCCACATCTTCAGACCTTACTTCCTCGTTTTCTCCCCTAAAAAAATAATTGTGTGTCGCCTTACGCAAATCATTGAGCTGATTCTTCGCATAAGCAATTTTATTTGGAAGGGTTTTGAGAGAGGGATTACCTCTTAGAAGACCGCGGTTTAAGATATGCCACTCAATAGTGTTAGTGTTCCGCAGTTCAGGGCGCACAGAAATCTGTGATACTTTTACATGAAACACAGCGTGTCCAAATTCTTTGAGTGTGGTCGGAATGGTAATAGTTACTCGCAAAAAATCGTCACCCTCTTTTTTGACCCCGACCACAACAGCTTTTGTCCAATGGTTCGACTCCAATTTAAAAATTCGATCATCTCCCAAAACTGTCTCCTCGGGATTTCTTAACCAATGCTCGGATTCACTACTCTTCATCAGGGCTTTTATTTCCCTACCTTTTGATTGAAGAAACTGAAGCACAGCGTCTTCAATTTGATCTAGTTGCATGTTTGCTTGATCTAATTGAGTCTGATTGACGTATGAAAAACCTAAGGACTCGAATGCAAGTACCGGTTCATCTTTATCCACATACGGACTGAACACAATTTTGTCGTTTGATGACATCGTACTCCGAGGAAAGAACTTATCGAGGGCATAATCCAATCTCCTAAGCACATGGAGCACAATGACACCTACTGATGTTCGTGAAAGTGTGTCATCCTTCTTATTTAACAAAATAAGTTGTCGCATGTATCCAGAAAGGTCACCCACAAGTTCTTCGTGAAAGATGTTGGAAAGTTTCGCTACAAATTCGCGTCGGAGGAATTCCTCTACATCTTCAGACCCTACTTCTTCGTTTCCTCCGCTCAAAAAATTCTTGTGTGTCGCCTCACGCAAATCAATGAGCCGATTCTTCGCCTGAGCAAATTTATTTGGAATGTCTTCCAAACGGGGATTACCTCTTAGAAGACCGCGGTTTGAAATATACCACTCAATAGTGTTCCGCAGCTCAGGGCGAAGATCGAAAACGAGGCTTTGTATGCCATCTGCCAGCGCTTTGGCTCTTGCCTGTATCATGCTGTTTGCAAAGGAAGTGTGCCTCTCGTCGATCAACAAAGCGTCTTGCAAAATTTGCCGAATCCTTTTTGGCAGTGGCTCAAGCAATTGATATAAGGCTTGCTTATCATTAGGTGCGTCGTACACGCGGGCCAACTGCAGCGTCTCCTCAATCTCTAGAAACCTTGTCACAAAGTGATCTGCTCGCGTTATATGAATATTGCTTAATTCCTTTAAAAGTGCGGGGATTCTTTCACCCGCAACTTTAATTTGCCACACTGGAAGCTGTTTCCGGAAATTGATAAAAGTGCGGTGAAGTGCGTTTGCGTCTTCCGATAAATCGTGCGCTTCCTTTATCTTGCTTCCTTGCGGATTTTGAACTATTTCCTTAGCAGTCTTTGCAATCTCACCCAGCGCTTGTTCTGCCACTTCCATGTCATTTGCATTGGGATAAACCAAATAACTCGCGGCTTCCGAAATTAATTCTTCTAAGGTCATTGTTTCAAGTAAAAAACGCGCGGAAAGCGCCTCATTCTTCTTAAATGCGTTAAGCTGACTCAGAAGGCCATTTTCTGGATGTGTCAGGCGGGTGCGTATCCTATTAATTCCATCCATTATCTCTCCTTGAGGCATAGCGAGCTTTACATTTACTGTCATAGTGCCGCCGTGGGTTTGAAAAGCATAAGAAATATCCCTTTCGATGAACCTCTCATCTACAATTTGTATTCGCAAAGCGCTTGGATTAAGCGCCTCTACCTTAGCCGCTAAACCATAATGTATGCCGCTCACTTGCTCCAATTTAAAAATCTGATTTCCATTAGAGCTTACTAACAACACATTCGCATCTTTCTTCTTCCTGCGTTCCAAAATATCCCATATAGCATCCTGCTTCGATTTAAGGAACGCCAAGACCATACTTTCGATTTGCTCAGAATGCTCTGACCATTGTGAATAAACAGTATCTTCTTCAAGGCGAGCTGCTTCAAAGTTAAGCAGAACATTAGGTGCAGCTTCTACTGCCTTCGAAACCGGCTCTATGGTTGAGTCTTTCAAAACAACGGTTGCGGCTCCATCTGTGTTGCTCGGCTGCTGCATTCGCAGCTCAGCGTGAGGAATTTGCGGTTGTTTGACAACGCTTCTAGCCTCAGGATTGGAAAGTGCTAACTCATAAATCTGCGGTGACTTTGCTGTGTCAGAATATAAAGCTTCAGTAGTTTGATTCTGTCTGAGTTCAAGACGGGTGAATCCCCGGTTTGATCTTGCCACTTCCTCCAGAAGTTGTTCGTAAGAATATATTCCTTTTTCATGGGCAGAGCGTACCATGTCAGAGATAAGATCAGAGCTAGGACGTGTTTCTTGGGATTTGTCCAAAGGCTTATGAGATCTTACCATTATGCTCTCTATAATCGAGAAGCGTCCTTCAGCCTTTCGAGTTGCAGGCGAAGCGGGAGTAGAAAGATCACGCGTACTTTTCTGCAACAAGGAAACTACCCTTTTCAAGCGGGTGACTAACTCCAAATGTAAGGGTGGCACTGCGGCACCCTTTGTTTTTCTCTTGTCATTGAGCCGAATCAAAGTTCTTAACGATTTTTGAATACGTTTAGTGAATGCTCTTTTATCTTTTAAGTAGTCGGCTGCAGAAACGTGAAGGGCACTAGAAACTTCTCGGTAAATACGAATCAAAACTCTCGTCGTCTGAGGACGAGGACCGGCTACATCATAAAATTCTATCATATCCATTAACGTTTCTATCTCTGCTAATTTCTCAAATGCCTCGACATCTTGGCTACGCATCTCAGCATGAGGAATTTGTGTTTGTTTGACAGCGCTTCGCGCCTCAGCGGGAACAGCGTTGTCAATGTCCCCTGCCTCAGCAGGATCAAGCACACCGTCTTTAATAGCCACTATCTCGCCTACCGTTATAGTGTGGCGATCAAGAGAAACATTTGGAATTTCCCCACCCCCAAAGGTCACTTGACGTCGATTATGCCCTGACGTGTCCCGGCCAGAGCGAGGTTTTAACGGCACAGCTTGCTTTTGTTTTACACCGGCGGAAAGTTTACGTAAATTTTTTGCTCTATTTTTTATCCGCAGCTCGGGGCGGAAAGTAACTGTGCCGCGCAATTCAGAGTGATCACTATATGGCCACCGTTGAATACGCTTAATGTGTCTTTTAGCAACTTCGGCACTTAAACCAGTGGCGGTTTGAATTGCTTCACGTATGTGATCGCGATTGTTGCCTTGCGCTACTCTTTCCTTATAAACTCTTTCAGCTGTCCTATTAATTGCATCCCTTAGCTTTTCTTCTGGGACAGTTAAATCTCTTTTGGAGAAAATGTCATCACCGCGCAGTTCAGGGCGGGAGGTAATATCAATATCGAACCATGCATCGCTATTTCTATCAGCAGTATCCGTAACGTTAACCGAAAGGGTCTTGCTTGAGAATAAAGTAAACTTAATTTCAAAAAGCTGTTCAGCAACTGGTAACATAAACGTGGGAGAACCGTTAGGATCCAACAATGCTAGCACTTCATACCTATCGCGTTCTTGGGAGACGCGCTCTATTTGCTCATTTAGTCCAGGAGTTGACTCAAGAAAACTGACAACCGCATTTTTAATTTGAGCTTTAATCGGTCCCAAATCCTTGCTCCAATATTGAAATTCCTCTACTACCATAAAAACAAATGGCGAGGAATAAGCAGCTTGCTGAGCAGAGGCGCCGCTCTTTTGCGGCGGCTCAGTGTTGACTTGCGGTTGAGGTTTAACAGCTGTTAGCGGGATTTGAAGCTTAACTGTTTGACTAAAATCTTCATAACTTGTCGGTGCAGGCGCAGGGATGACCCGATTCATTTTAGCTACTATCTCGCCTACCTTTCGAGTTGTTTCACTAATAGAAACCTCTACCATCACACCCTTTTCCATTTTCTTTTCACGTGGCTTAGAGAAAAGATATGAGGTATTGGTTACATTGACACTGGCTATGCGCACCAATTTAGCTTGCGGATCCCGCAAAAAAACCTGTACATGAACAAATTTAGCGAGCACTCTTGCTTGAAAGTGGTAACTTTCTTCATCAATGGATAATGTTGTGTCACTTAAAGGAATAGAAATCGGGTTACGTTTCTTTCTTAGTCCGTATTGTATTTCTTTAATATTACTTGCTTCTGGCTCGAGAGAATGGATGATTGCAGAAGATATCTTCTCTTTTAATTCATCGGTTTGTTGTGCGTTGGTTAGGACATTGTTGTCACGCCAAATAAAACTACTTACTTTAAATGGAGACTCGGACTTCTCCTTTGCGATGGGTTGAACGGTATTACTACGCAGCTTAAGGCGGGCAGGACGATGGAATTCTTTTTGAAAAGCCACGGCAGTTTTAAGGCTATAAATTGTTGCCTTTAAATTTGTGACGTCACTTTTGAAAATAATTTTCTGATCAATTAGCGTGTTCATTTTTTCTCTTGCGGCACTCGCTTCATCTGAGTCAGAAAAAAGTAGGTTACCGAGAAGTTCCCCAGCAACATTCCACATTCTTTTTTCCAAATCTCTCACAGTGGAAGCATCTGCCGCGGACAAGATTTCGGTTTCGCTAGGAAAATCTATGAGTTTTTGACTTTCGTTAAAAAGCCTGCTGAGATCCTGTTCTCTTGAGCGAGTAATATCTAACAAAAATTCGGTTGCATCCAATTTTTTGATAGCGTTGCTAAGTTTTGTTGAAAATTCTTCAAGAAAGGTTCGCGCTTCACTGCGATGTGTGTACCTCTCTTGACGCATGGCTAGAACGGATGATTCAGGAGTTTTCTTCAGCTCAGCGTGGAAATCTTGCGTCTCTTGACCGGTAGCTATAGCCAAACTTAATTCTGGCAGCGTCTGTACATTAATGGTTTGTTCGACACGCGGCGCTAGTTCAATTCCATACTTTCTTAGTTCGCTGGGGGCAACTGGCCTTTCCTTTACTACGCGCGCTTCAAACTGGTTTGTTTGTTTGTCAAAAAACGCCGTTAGTTTCTGCTCAACCGGTTCTCCAGCAGCATTGTTTAGACGCGCGCTTGCGGTGACATTAACCCAATGAAGATTTTCATCCGCACGGGTAATGTTGAAACTTATCCCCGACCGAGGAGTCAATTCGTTTAAATGTTTTTCAAACAAATTTGCTGCTTCCTGTGAATTATCTGTGCCTATTGTGTATGCTGCGTCGGCTGCAAATGCTTTAACCAAAAACCACGGCTGTTGGCTGACATTTGCCGTTTCCACCGCAAAAGAACCTTTGAACACATTCCCAGACTTGCTTGGATCATCGAGCATTACCTTGACATAATTGGCGCTGCCTTCTGTGACGCCGATATTGGGGCTAATCACCACGTAAGAGAAATTCTTTTGTTTGTACTCCTGAGTGAGCGCCTCTTTGTGAAATCCGCCTGTAACAATAATTGTTTTCTTCGTGTTTAACTCTTTCAACCTTGAGGTGAGTTCATTCATAAAAACTTCGTCGCGCTTTAAAACCAATCGATAATAATACTCCAGCTCATTCATGTAGGTGTCGAGCATCGGAGTGGTTTGGAACGGAATGAAGTTAATTTGATAAGTCTCGGCAAGTTTCTTTAATCTACTTTCAATCGCCAGAGGTTTAATTTCAGCCCTGTCCTTTAGATAAAGAACGAGTTTCTCGCGGCTCATTTCAAGTCTAAAGTATTCTTCTAAAAGCCCCGCGAATGAAAAAGCTTGAAGCAGTGAAAAAGAATCCGGGGTTTTGAAGAGTTTGGTTTTCAAATAGGATTCAAATTTTTTCAGTTCTTGAAATAAAGCTTGGTGCTCTACCTCATTTTGATAGATTTGAAACTCGGCAAGTTTCTTTAAGTTGGGGTAAAAGATGAAGTCAATTTTGGCTTCTTCGCCGAGCTTGGTGAGTTTTAAAAAATAGTTTCTCGGCCTCACTCCCTTTGGAAAGACATCGAGATGGGTTAATAGCTCAGACGCTTCTTTTGAGCTAGGAAGTTTTGTTTGAAATTCAGCTTTAAGCTTTTCAATCTCTTTTTTTAATTCAGTTTGATCGATCTTGCCTTCAGCGTCTTCAACTTTAAGGATTCGGATCAGATTGGGGTACGCGGCAACTTGCTTTAAATCGCGAAGAGAAATAAGGCTGTTCTTTTCTGAAACGCCGCTTAAGTAATTAAGGTAAGTGAGGAAATCAATTTTGTCTGTGAGAAACTCATCCGACTTGCGCATAAAATCAAGAAGTTCCGGCGTCAAAGCCTTTCTGCCAATCAAGTCAATGAACCTGCGGATATGAGCTGAATAAGCTTTGACTTCTTCCTCGTGTGCGTAAATCGTGCGGAACATTTTCACGTTTTCACGGTAAAGCGCGTCATTTTCAATCCCATAAAACTGAACAGGTTCTTTGGTTTCGACGGCGTAAGCATCGACGCCTGTGATTCTCCCTTCTCTCATGAGAAAGTTGGCAAGTTTGAGATTCGCTTCTTCAAGATAAGATGGTTTTAATACTTCCAGATCAAGCTTCTTTGAAACGGCGCCTTCTACTTGAATGAGGCGAACACTGTGCTTCTTCACCAAATGGTCAAGAATCGATTTAATGTTCTTCTGAGCTTCGTAATTGGCGTGAACGTTTTGGATGTGAATAATGAATGGTTCGGTTGGATTGCCTTGATAAACTTCCTCGATTTTACCCGCGTCTTCGGGGATGGTGATTAAATGAGGATTCAGGTCGGGAGGAACAAATTGAGCTTTTGGAAAAATGGATTTAGTAGTTCGGGAGAGATCCGGGTTTTGACTAATTCCTGTTACGGATTCAGCAAGCGGAGCTACTTGCTGCGTAAAACCAATAGAATTTGAGAATGTAAATGTGAAGGCAGTGATGATTGCTGCAATCTTTGTTGTTTGCTTTCTCACCTGCGGGGTTAGCTTCTCCTTTGGGCCTGGATTTGCCTGTTAAGACAAGCGGAAGATTAACACGGCAGATTTAGATTTTCAAGAAGTTTAATAAATTATTTTACAATTAATATAGTTTCTATGTTTCAGAACCTTCTAAAGCGTTCTGGAACAGCCAAACTAAGAGCGGATTTTAAGATACTGGCGGGCGCGCAAAATGCGCTGAATGAGCGTAAAATAAACAGTTAAATTTAAAAGAACAAGCATCCAGACAAGTATATTTATTCCAAAAAATGAGGTTTCTTTAAAAGCGCCCCATAAAACAACCCCGATCGCAAATACAATCCCACGCTCAGTTCGTTCCATGAGATCTGGCCATTCATTGTTAGAGACGTTTATTTCCATCGTCGCGCGCGCTTTGGCATAACTCACGAGCAGTCCACCGGTCACAAGAAGAAAGCATAAAAACCATTCATGACTTACCCACGCAAGCGCGAAAACTGCCGCCGCGTCAAACAACCGGTCGCAAATAGCGTCCAAATAAGCGCCAAATTTTGAAGCGCAATTCATCGTCCTAGCCAGCGCGCTGTCAACAGCATCTAAAAGACCGACAAAAAAAATTAAAACACCGAAAACACAGGCTGGTCGAGAACTGCGCGCCATTTTAAGCACTCTTGCGTCCATCAAATTTTTCAAAGATCGGGATGTCTTTTGGGAATTATTCCATTCCTGGGTTAATGCCCATTACGCTTTTATCAAAGCCTTGCCAACACTACCATCGCATTCAAAGATCTTAAAAAAACAGTTACACTTATTAAGAATGCCTTACCCGATATGTTTCATTACCTTGGCGACCCAAACGTCCCTTCAACCACCAATGCACTAGAGGGTTTCTATTCCCGCTTGAAGTCTGATTATCAAAAGTACCGTGGCTTATCCTAACAACACAGAATCAGTTATTTGAACTGGTACTGCTATTTAAAAAACAATGTGCTCAGCACCAATTTTTAACCTTTATACCTTTTTTTCTTTTGAATTAATTGATGTATTGGCTAACGTACGGGAGAGCCTGAAGGAATGTCTTGGTCGGGACTCAGCAGCACGATGCGGTCTGCGTCGCTTGCAGCGAGCAGCATCCCTTGAGATTCAACGCCGCGAATCACAGCAGGTTCTAGATTATTCACCACCACTACTTTTTTCCCGATTAAGCTTTCCAGTGTGTAGCCTTTTTTAATTCCAGCCACCACTTGCTTCTCTGCTTCACCTACTTTGATGCGCAGAACGTACAAACGGTCTGCATCAGGATGGTTCTTTGCCTCAAGAATTTCGGCCGTGCGCAGTTCCAGTTTTTTAAATTCATCGATTGTCATAGATGAGTCCTCCAGGTCAGGCGGGATTTTAACATAAATATGCTTTAAGGAGAAATAGATGGGAAAAACTGGGTGCATCCCACTTCATCCAGCGTGTCATTCTGAGGCGCCCGCCAAAATACGTGGCGGGTAAAAAGCCGACTTGTCCGCCATTAGTTTGGCGGAAGAATCTAGCGAACTTAGATC
>JAHFHD010000169.1 GCA_023247075.1 Candidatus Omnitrophota bacterium
ACTTGAGCTCCTGAATAGAGTTTTAGAACATCGGGATGCGTGCGAGCGCGCGATGCACGGCCTTGTCGATGCCCTCACTACAAAGCCCGAGATGCAGGACGTGATGGAAATTGTTGCGCAGGCGCTGACGAATCTTCCCTTTTCAGCAACGCTCTCGAATGTTCGCCAAGTCTCGCAGGCCGTGTTAGATAGGGTGATTGAGCTTCAAGGTGGACGAACTGAAATTATCCGAAATGGAAATGGCGCAGCGCGTGTTGCGATTTTTGGAACTGACCGGCTTGCCCTTGTCAGTCAAGATGCGACGGATGATGAGTTGATTCAAATTTTAACGCGTGACGTGCGCTTTACTCATTCCAGATGGAGCGATCAAAATGATGGAAATGTGTTTGCGCCTTTGCTTGTCGGCGCTCAGCTTTCAGGCGAACTAAATACAGCAAATGGAAATGTGGCAGATGCGATTTTTGCTGCGAGAAGGAATTTAACGAATTGGATTCAAGCGGAGCACAGTCCATCTGAAGCGAGTGTAATGCATCAATGGCTGGCCAAAAATTTGAATGAACAAGGATGGAATCAAGTTTTGAATGTCATTAATTCTCTGCGCGGCTCAGCGAATGAAGCAAAAGCACTTGCGTTTTTAGGAGCTGTGACAGACGCGGCATTTTCCCGCGATGGAGCTCAAGCAATCGCTTTAAATTTTTCATCAGGGAATCACTTTGAATTTGAAGCGCGCATGAGTGACGGGGCAATTGATTTTAACTCGATGAATAGAAATACAAACTGGGTTTTGATTCGCCATAGCAATGGAACATACGAACGCAGAAGTATTTTTACTCAAGCAACTCCTGCGAGCGGTCAGGCGAGCGTTTTTGGAAAGAATGTCCAGATGACGGACACTGAAATGGCCGCTCTTGCCCGGAACAATCAAGTCAGGGATGCAGCGACTCGGAATCAAAGAAACGAAGCACTTCAAAATCTGAGCGATGAGATCAGAGCAAAAGTTGAGGCCGCTCAAGCTCGCGGGATTACAGTCATACCTTCGCATGGATTCGGAGCGCCGATGATGCTTGCGCTAAGCCCAAATGGTGAAGTTATTCTTTATTGGGATGACACACTTTTGATTGACGTGGTTGCTCACGCGCCTCCTGGAAGAGTAGAAGCTGTTACCCGCACAGTAGAAATCTTATTTCGAGTTATTCTTGATCATGAACTTTCTCACGACCCAACTCTTACTGAACCCGAAGCAAGATTGAATGATGAAGCCAAAGCTATTATCGCCGGAGCAAAAACTTTTCGCGCTATTCACGCAGGCGACTCTTATGCTGATACTGCTATCCGAACGGTCTTGGTTGAAACCTATGGAATGGATTCCACAATCATTGATGAATTTATCGAATGGGCAAAAACTCAAACCAATTTAGACTCTCCAGAAGCGGTTGCTTCCGCCAGAACATTTACAGTTCGACATTATCTTGAATATGCCCTCGATGTGATTGAGGGAAGAATCGCATCTTCAACAAGTGAAATGCGCTCGTCGGCCACAAACTTACTCAGCCGTCTTGCTGAATCAAGTGAACCCCAAAACGTTCACGCAGTTCAAATCAGTATTTCAGGTCCATTGACCGTTATTCGCAATTCTCAAGGTCGTATTATTTTTATTTTACCTGTCAACAGAGATCCTTCGTCTTTGCCTGGCACGCTTCCTCAGGATGACATGGCACGCGTCATTCTTCCGCGCTATGACGCTAACGGTCGGCTGATTGATCTTGAAGGGGCAATTCCTGATTCTGTACTCGATTATCTTTTTGCGAATGCTTTAGATTCTAGTTTGTGGGGCACAAATGTCGAAGGGGTTTCAGCGGTGCTTCAAGCGAAATCCCGTCCTGACCATACGGCTGAAATAGCTGGCACACATCCTTTCTCAGTCAGTCTCTTTGATGGGCCAACCAAACATAGGTTGTATGTTGAAGATGATGCAGGAGAGACGATGGTAATGCCTCCGGTTGACGTGCCCAGCGAAGGACTTTTAAATTTTATGAATCGGGTAGGCATTGTCAAATTTAATCAGATGATGGATGCGGCAGGCAGAGTTATTGGTAATTTAATTGGTCAAGACGTGACCGATAAAGAAATTTACACTTACTTGACTTTATCCAGTCTCCAAGATGTGCAGGGTTGGTCTCTTGTTGCAACTTCTGGTGATTTTACGCGCCTAATAGAATTAAAAAATGCAATTGATGAAGTGGGTATGTTGAGCGGCAATCAGTTAAATCAAACTGCCATGAGTTATTTGAAAGGACCGAATGCAAATTATGAACCTTTGCTAGCACATGTCAATCGAGTGATTAGAAGTTCAAGTCAAACTTCAGGTTCAGCCTCAGGTCCTGAAATTACAAATACTGAAGCAATAGTTCACATTAATATTTTGGGAGAAGGAATCGCAGCTTCAACCAAAGTATTTCAGGTGGAAGTTTTTTTAAGAGATGGTCGCAAGGTGAGATTTACGCTGAATGTGGCCCGCGATACTCAAGAAGCCTCAGTAAGAGTTCAGAAAGTCGCGACTTTGATGCAGGCAAATCACAATCTTTATCCGGAAGGGATTGTAGAAATTTTTTCAGAAGCATCTCCAGTTTTGATTCAAACGGCAAGAGGTGCTCGCGAAGTTTATGTGATGGCCGGCGCTTGGGAGAATGCAAGCCGTGGGGTGTATTTAAATAATAATTTATTGTTTGAAATGAGAACTGGCATTGAAAGCCAGGCCATCGAATTAAGCCCCCAAGAGTCCAATCAGACTTGGTATGAGATTGTTAAACTAAACACACTTTATTCAAAGCTCGTATCGCGCGGCGGAGCCGGAGAGATGGCATACATTGCGCAGAATAATATTCAAAATGGTGATTTTGTTAGGTCAGCCAGCGGCAACGTAGCCGTAGTCTGGAGCCATGGTTTAGCGGTGTCCAATGACCCGGCTATGATTTTAATTGCCGGATTTCTCACTCGAACAACCGTTCAATATGCAGGGCAGATCTTTTCCGTATTTTGGGATCGCCCGGAATTGGCCATACAAGCAATTGAAGAGGGTTTTCTAGAACGGGCCCGTAGAGAAGCCGGGTTAAATGGTCAAGATGTCGATGTCGCTGAGCAGGAAGCGCGAATTAAACTTCGTGAATTGTGGGAGCGCGCTCATTCTACTTCAATTCCTTCCATGCTTGCGATGCTCACTCCAGTTTTAGAAGATCAAACCAAACGGGTGCTCGAACGTGCTCAAGCTGCAGTTGGAAGACATTTGGCTTCTGGTTCAGCGGGCATTCACCCCACGGGAGAACATGGAATGACTGTGGCAGAACATCAAAGCATGATTGCGCGATTTACAAATCCTCAAAATAGAACGAATTATATTCCTCAAACATCAAATGCTGATGTTTCAAGTCGCGTTCAAGCTAAAATCCAAGAAGAAGTTATTCAGATTTTCAGAAGCCAAGGCCTCAACCTGCTTGCGGATCAAGCTGAAGGACTTGCGAAACTCGTCCGCGGGCCGCCTGAATTAACCAAAAAAATAGTAAACCCAGTCACCGGTGAAGAAAAGCAATACAAAGTGGTTTATCACCTTGATGAATCACGTCCTGCCTTCACCTCATCAAGTGGCCGAACATTTGAAGCATTTACGCAGCAGGATGACAATAAGAAAGAGTTTCATATTTACGCCACAAGTGTCCGAGGTCTTGTTCA
>JAHFHD010000016.1 GCA_023247075.1 Candidatus Omnitrophota bacterium
ACGATTATGTGCGCGAGCACTTTACGGGAAGAACTTGACGTTCTTCTCCGAAAGTGTGACGGCTTTGACGCCGTCTACGATGACGTACCGGCGCTTGTGTGCCAGTACTCATCGCACTGCGCGCTTTTTGCGCAAGCACTTTACGGGAAGAACTTGACGTTCTTCTCCGAAAGTGTGACGGACTTGATGTCCGACTACGATGATGTATGAGTTCACGGCACTGATTCTCAATAGAATGACCTTAGAGTAAAAATCGGCGCTCCTTAACTTCCTATTGAATCATTCAATGGGTTGTTAAGGGCGCTACTGTGTCAGATTGAAATTACAACTATCAATTTCAATTTTAACGAGGCACCAGGTATGAAAACAGATTCTTGCGTTCATCACAATGGTTGTCTTGCCAGTTAGCGCAGCCATTTTTTTGGCACAAGAATAGAGCACGGAAAGCAAGCAAATGTCAAGTTTTAAAGAACCGCCCCCATCTTAATTTTTAAATAATAAAGAAAAACATCTAGATTTAAAATCTTTTCTTTCAACCTCCTTTTCTTTAGAATGTTTTTTAATGGCGACCACATTAGTTGCCGCACACAAATAAACCTTTGCTTCTTGAGAAGAGTGTTGCGATTCCAAAGGGGGACTTCAAACCTGAAGATTGGGAGTGAAGATAGGGCGCATCCCAGTTACAGCAGTTCTTTATTTCACCCTCACGGAAGGAGAGGGGACAGCTTTTGTTAAAATTCAAAACATTTAACCCTCTCCTTTTTTTAAGGAAGAGGGCCGCATGACAAGCGGAGGGTAAGGGTGGAACACAATTCACTGCTGTTTTTGGGATGCACCCCTAAGGACACCATTTTTTCTAAAGCGCGCCTGGTTCAAGCAAGCCATGACATTTAACAGTGTATCGTTTTTAATCTTTTTTGTGATTGTTTATGGGCTGTATCTCGCTCTGAATCACAAGTGGCAGAATCGGATGCTCCTTTTAGCAAGTTATATTTTTTACGGCTCTTGGGACTGGCGGTTCTTGGGTCTGTTATTTTTGTCAACCACAGTCGACTTCTTTTGCGCAAAGCGCATTCACGGGACAGGGAACGAAAAGAAGAGAAAGTTTTTTCTCGTATTAAGTGTTGCGGTTAATCTTGGTATCCTCGGGTTTTTTAAGTACTTCAACTTTTTCGCTTCAGGTTTCGAAGAACTCTTGAACGGATTTGGTTTTCATCCTAACCGTGTGACACTCAACATTGTTCTACCCGTTGGCATTTCGTTTTACACGTTTCAATCGCTGAGTTACACGATCGACGTTTATCGAGGTGTCACGAAGCCGGCAAATCAATTGAGCGATTACGCGCTCTTCGTGGCATTTTTTCCGCAGCTTGTAGCAGGCCCGATTGAACGCTCAAGCACGCTTCTTCCTCAAATTTTAGCGCCGCGGAAACTTCGTCTTGACGACTTTTATGAAGGATGTTTTCTTGTTCTCTGGGGACTTTATGAAAAAATGTTTGTGGCGGACAATCTGGCGAGGGTTGTCGACATCGTTTTTTCCAGCCATGCTCCTTACGATGGCATCCTTGTGTTGTGCGCTATTTACGCTTTTGCGTTCCAGATCTTTTGCGATTTTGATGGATATTCGAATATTGCTCGGGGTCTGGGTAAATTAATGGGATTTGAGATTATGACAAATTTTAATCTCCCTTATTTTGCAGCAAATCCCGCCCAGTTTTGGCGCAGGTGGCATATCAGTTTATCGCAGTGGCTTAAGGATTATCTTTATGTACCACTCGGAGGCAATCGAAAGGGGTTTTTTGTGACACTTCGAAACATCGCGGTCACCCTGCTATTGGGTGGACTTTGGCACGGCGCTCGGCTCAATTTTCTATTTTGGGGCGCTTACCATGGCATGTTACTCGGATTTTATCGGGCGAAGGAACGCTTTTTCACGGGCAGGTTTTCCCAAAAAAATAATTGGGATCTTTTCATACGTGCGGCAAAAATCATTTTTTTGTTCCACCTCGTTTCTTTCGGGTGGCTCATTTTTAGGGCCGAGTCGGTAAGACAGATCAGCCAAATGGTTTCAGCACTTTTGGGCGTTCGATTATTAAACGGCGCGGAACTTCTGCGCAGTATTCGCATTTTGTGCCGTGAAGTTGTGCCATTCGTTTTTTTTCTTGTGATTCTCCAAGTGGCACAGTATCGAAAAAACGATTTGCTGATCCTGCTCAAGTTGAAGCCGGCGTATCAAATGGCCGCCTTTCTCATTATGATTTATTCACTTATTCTTTTGGGGGTTACTTCAAGTGAACCATTTATCTATTTTCAATTTTGAGCCGGCCAAAACCCATCAACTTTCGCGGTGGCATGCAGTTGTTTTTGCGGCTGTATTCGTCATTTCGTTTTCACTGCTTGAAGCAGTCAACCGGCACGTATTTGTTAACCAGAAGGCAATCGACTTTAAGACGCTGAATGAATTTTTGAAAGTAACAGATAAAGTTCAAATCCTTTTTCTTGGGGATTCGCATTTTGTGGAGGGGATTGACTCGGAGGTTTTTGATCGGAAGGTGTTTAACCTTTCGTTTAACGGGGCGAGCTTCGTCCAGTCTTACTATCTTTTGAAACGTTATGTTGATTCTTTAGAAGCTTTGGAAGTTGTTGTTTTGCCGACCGATTTGCACAGCTTTAGTTCGATGCGCACGAGGCGCATTACCGAGCCCTATTTTTGGAACCGCTTTATCGATTATGACGAATTAAGAACCGCAAATGGATGGGAAGGTCTTTATAGGAATTGGTTTAAAGAGTTGACTTTACTAGACCCAACGTTTGGCCGCAAGCAGTTCGTCAAAAATTTAATTGCTTTAGCGACAGGAAAAGCGTTCGAGCGAAGTTCTTTTTCTCGGGAATCTGAGCAGGAACTCGCAATCAATATCCGCCGACATTTTGAGGGAAGAGAAGCGTTTGATTCAAGCCTCCTTTTTTATTTCGGCAGACTTTTGGAGCTGTGTCGGGCGCGAGGCATTCATGTCGTCACTCTTCAGACGCCTCTTTCAAGATCCCATTTGGCTCAGGCGTCACATTATGTGACCAGCAAGGAAGTCCAGAGTCAGACGCTAAAGAAAGGCATCGTCGACAAACATTTGGATTATCAAAATCTTTTTTTGAATCGGGACGAGCTGTTTAGAGCAGATGGGGATCACTTGAATGAGGCCGGGGCCAGAATTTTTTCTGAAGTGCTGAAATCAGATTTGGACAGAAGCCAAATTTTAAAAGGATCAAGATGATGGTCTTGACAAGGCGTGCATTTCAGGCGAAGAACCTATTTCATCTCATTTTTTTATTTGTTTTTTCAGCAGTTGTTTTAGAAATTTTCAGTTTTTTGGCGTTGGTGGTTCTTAAAGAATTGTTTCTGGTGTCCTACAAACCAGTGCGAAGCCAGAGTCTGAGCGAATCTCATCAAAAAATTCTTGCAAGCGTACTTACGAATCAATTTTCCTACTTCATACCAAGCGCAACCTTGGGTTGGGCAATCAGACCGAATGGCTCCACGAATCTTTATCGTGCCAATTCATATGGGTTGCGCGCTGACCGAGATTATGACTTTTTTCCTTCCCCTGGTGTCATTCGAATTGCGGCGTTCGGAGATTCACATGTGCATGGTGATGAGGTCACAAACGAAAACACTTGGGAAGAGAGGCTTGTGAAGCTCAAACCAAATTTAGAAGTGCTCAATTTTGGCGTAGGCGGTTATGGTTTTGATCAGGCCTATCTCAGATATCAAAAGGAAGGAGTCGCATTCCATCCTCAAATTGTTTTGATTGGCTTTGCCTCTGAAAATATTTACCGCGTTGTCAATACATTCCGTCCGTTTTATTCCCCAGACGACGGCCTCCCATTTTCAAAGCCGCGCTTCCTGATTGATAAATCAGATTTGAAATTGCTCGAAAATCCTCTCGCTCACCTTTCTGATTATGAGTACTTTCTTAAGAATGAACAGGAAGTTTTAGAGCAACTGGGGAGGCACGACTACTACTATCAGATGAAATATCGGGAGGGTAAGTTCGATTTCTTTTCTTTTATGAAACTTGCAAAAATTCTTAAATTTCAAATTGGAAAGCGTTTCTTGAAAGGTGGGATTCTTCGTGACGGCGTTTTTCAGAATGCAGCATACAACAGTGATTCCGAAGCGTTTGAAGTGACCAAGCGAATTATGGAAAGGTTTTACCATGAGGTGATTCAAAATGGTTCTTTACCAGTCATCGTGTTCTTGCCGACGCGTGATGATGCGTTTCGTTTTTACAAAAGGAATGAAAAAATCTATTCCCCCCTCGTTGCTTTTTGCGAGGAGAAGGGATATCGATATGTGGACCTTACTAACGGCTTGAGAACGATCAAACGTTTTGAGTCGGTTTCGGAACTCTTTAAAGGCCACTACTCTGAGCTGGGAAACAAGTTCATTGCGAATTATTTGGGAACGTATTTAGAAGGCGAA
The DNA here is from genome assembly GCA_023247075.1 of Candidatus Omnitrophota bacterium. Classification (GTDB taxonomy): domain Bacteria; phylum Omnitrophota; class Omnitrophia; order Omnitrophales; family Danuiimicrobiaceae; genus JAHFHD01. The sequence continues at coordinate 4,478 of JAHFHD010000016.1, forward strand.
GGCTTGATCGCGCCAGACGCGGAATAGAAGATTTTAGCGGCGCTATCCGACAGCTTTGACAGGCAAACACCGCTTGATTCATAAGAGTGATATTGATATATTTCTAAGGTGCTCACACGTTCATATCAGGTGAATGATGAGTACTTTAATTTTGACAATTTGAGAAATGAGAATAATCGAATGAATCAGCTTTCTGAAATAAAAGCAGTGACGCGCCGCATCAGATCAAAACTAGTTGAAATGTCCCACAAAGCTGGTACGCCTCACTTAGGTTCATCCCTCTCTTGCGTTGATATTCTCGCGGCATGTTATTGGCGCGTTTTATTTATTGACCCAAAAGCTCCAAATCATGAAACCCGGGATCGGTTTATTCTGAGCAAAGGGCATGCTTGTTCGGCACTTTATGCGGCTCTTGCCTACCGCGGATTTTTTCCAGAAATCACACTTGACTCGTTCAATCAAAATGGAAGCTCGCTTGCTGAACAACCAAGCCCCAATTGCGTTCCCGGGCTTGAACTTGCAACAGGTTCACTCGGACATGGTTTACCGGTTGGAATTGGAATGATGCTCGCAGGACTCATTTTGAATTGCTCATATCGAGTTTATGTTTTGATGAGTGATGGGGAATGCAACGAAGGTTCGGTCTGGGAGGCAGCTCTTTTTGCGCCGGCTCACAAGCTTGAAAAGCTTGTTGTGATTATCGATTACAACAAGTGGCAGGCGACGGGTAGATCCAATGAAATTACTGCGCTGGCTCCTTTAAGTGAAAAATGGAAAGCATTTGGCTGGAGTGTGTACGAAGTGGATGGCCACGATTTGGAAATGCTCATTCAAGTATTGAATCAAGTGCCTGATGGCTCCGGAAAACCAGTGGCGATTATTGCCAATACCGTAAAAGGGAAGGGAGTTTCTTTTATGGAAGATGACAATAATTGGCATTACCGCTCTCCATCCGCAGAAGAGTTAAAGAGAGCGAGACAAGAATTGGGCTTTTCCACATGAGAAACGCTTTTGCGGATGAAATGACCAAGCTAGCGGCCAGCGACTCACGGATGATACTTCTGTCGGGGGACATTGGAAACCGTCTTTTTGATCGATACAAAGACTCTTTTCCGACGAGGTTCCTCAATTGCGGTGTTGCAGAAGCCAATATGATTGGAATGGCTTCCGGAATGGCTTTATCAGGACTTAGGCCGGTGGTTTATACGATTAATGCGTTTGCAACCGTGCGATGCTTAGAACAAATACGGGTTGATGTGTGTTATCACAAGGCACCTGTCATTATTGTCGGTGTGGGTGCAGGCTTGTCGTACGCCTCGCTCGGTGGAACGCATCACTCCTTAGAAGATATTGCGATGCTGCGTGCATTGCCGGGAATGACCATTGTTTGTCCAGGTGATCCGATTGAGGTGCGGCTTGCGTTAAGAGCAGCAATCAAGCACGACGGCCCTGTATTTATTCGTCTGGGGAAAAAAGGTGAACCCAACATTCACCGCGAGATTCCTCCGTTCGTAATCGGCAAAGGGATTGTCGTCCGGCCCGGCAAAGAGGTTTGTTTGCTCAGCACGGGTCACATTCTTCCGGTTGCGCTTGAAGCGGCCGAGGCTTTAGAACGTAAGGGAATAAGTGCGCAAGTCACAAGTTTTCACACAGTCAAACCATTAGACGAAGCATTACTTACTGACATTTTTTCCAAATTCATGGTTGTTGCTACGATTGAAGAACATAGTATTTTGGGCGGCTTGGGCGGGAGCATTGCCGAATGGATGGTCGATCAATGGACAAGAGGGACGAGAGGAATTAAAGGAACTCAGAGCGCTTACTTTTATCGCTTTGGAACAGCTGACCACTTTTTCCACGAAGCTGGAGATCAAACCTATGCGCAAGCCCATTTTGGCTTAACTGCAGAACATATCTCAAAAAAGATTTTTGAGCTCTGTGCAACCTATTCGGAAAAGTTGATGAAGTTGTGAAAACCTTAGCAGCTGTTTTGGTTAAGACCGGTGAGCCGCTTGAGCTAGCCGAAGTACAGATTCCTGTTTTAAGGCCTGGCCAAGTGCTCGTCGAAATTTCTCACAGTGGAGTTTGTCACACCCAGGTTTTGGAATGCCGTGGGTTTCGAGGTCCGGACATTTATTTACCTCATTGTCTTGGGCACGAGGGCGCAGGTGCCGTTCTAGCGGTGGGCGCTGGGGTTTCAAAAGTGAAACCGCAAGACCGTGTAATTTTATCTTGGATGAAAGGTTCTGGAATGGACGTGTCAAGCTCGGCTTATCAGTGGAACGGAAGGCCGGTTCACGCTGGTGGAATTACGACTTTCAGTCGTCATGCTGTGATTAGCGAGAATCGGGTGACTAAAATTTCAGATGGGCTTTCGTCCTGTGCAGCCGCTTTGCTCGGCTGTGCCATTCCCACTGGCATGGGTTCTGTACTTCACACGGCTAATCCAAAACCAGGACAAAGCCTTTTGGTTTTTGGAACTGGCGCTGTCGGACTGTTTGCGGTAGCCGCTGCCGCGCTCAGCTGCTGCGGACCAATTATCGCGGTTGATCTTAAATCGGAAAAGCTTGAGCTTGCAAAAAAAATGGGCGCTACTCACATAATCAATTCTGAACATTGTGATCTACTCCGCGAGGTGGAAGCGATTTGCCCGGAGGGACTTGATTTTGTGATTGAAGCTACAGGAAGGCCGAGCGTGATGGCGAAATCGCTTTCAATGGTACGCGCTCGAGGGGGTTCTATTGTTGTGATTGGCAATGCGAGATTTGGCGAGAGGCTTGAGATTGATCCGCGGGAGCTCAATATGGGAAAGCGGATTTTCGGGACTTGGGGTGGAGATAATGTTCCGGATTTTGATTTTCCACGCTACTGTGAATTCATTTTGTCCAAAAAGGTTAACGTTGAACCTTTGATTTCTGAGCCGTATCGCCTACGTCATATCAACCAAGCGCTCGATGATTTAGAAAGCGGAAAAGTGACCCGCCCCCTCATCGATATGTCACTTGGTTAAGGTTTAATATGGTGATTGGAATAGATTTTGATAATACAATTATTGCGTGGGACGCATTATTTTATGAAGCGGCCACCCAAAAGAAATTAGTTCCCCAGAGTACGCCGGTTTCAAAGGAAAAGGTACGGGACTATTTGCGCGAAGCGGACAAAGAAGACGCCTGGACAGAGCTACAAGGTTGCGTTTATGGAAGCCTAATCAAAAAAGCCAAAATTTTCCCTGGAGTTCATAACTTCTTAGTTAAATGCAAGAAATATGCGATTCCAGTTTACATCATCAGTCACAAGACAAGGTACCCGTTTCTAGGCGAGCGGTATGATTTGCAGCAAGCTGCAAATGATTGGCTTGAGGGACAGGGTTTTTATGAGCCTGAGGGTATTGGTCTTAAGCGGTCTCAAGTATTTTTTGAATTAACCAAGGAAGAAAAGTTAAACCGGATTGCTCAGATGGGCTGCACTTATTTTGTGGATGACCTCCCAGAATTTTTACTGGACAAATTTTTTCCATCTCGGGTTCAGAAAATACTTTTTGACCCCAATGACCAGCACGATGACGATGCGCGCTTTCACCGACTAAAATCTTGGAAGGAAATTGAAGAGAGGCTTTTTGCGATTCACTTGCCCACACGAAGTACCCAAGAAGAAGAATTGCACAAAGTGACCGCTTCGCTTTTAGCTGACGTTGGCGAAAAGAGAGACTTTGTTCTTGAGCCAATTCTAGGCGGAGCAAATAATAAAGTATTTCGGGTTAATTTGAATCACCAGAAGTTTCTTCTTAAGGTTTATTTTCAGCATCCAGACGATTTTAGAGACCGCTTAAGAACCGAATTTACTTTTTCCAAATTTGCTTGGAATCACGGCATCCAAAATGTGCCGAGACCCATTTCGTCCAGCACGGACGTGGGTGCTGCCCTTTATGAATATGTCGACGGCCGCCGGCTGTGTACAAGCGACATCACGGAAAATGCCATCCGCCAAGCAAAACGCTTTTATGAAGAGCTGAACCGCTACAAACACACACCCGAAGCCCACGCAATTCAGGATGCTTCCGAAGCTTGTTTTACGATTCAAGATCATCTGGCGTGTGTAGAAAAAAAAGTTTTATTTCTTTGCAATATCAATAGTAATTCGCAGGTAGATCAAGACGCTTCATCCTTTGTGCATGAGCAATTATATAAAGCGTGGGTGGATGTAAAGAGTTTTGTGTTCAGCTGTTCTCAGGCACTTGCTTTCAATGTGGACAAAGTGCTAGCGCAGGAATCAAGATGTATTTCCCCGTCAGATTTTGGATTTCACAACGCGCTGGTGAATCGTGAGGGGAATTTATGGTTTATCGATTTCGAATATGCGGGGTGGTGTGACCCAGCAAAACTCATCAGTGATTTTTTCTGCCAGCCAGCACTGCCCGTACCTTTGAAATACTTTGAAGAATTCAGTAACGCCGTTAGCGCTCAAAGCCCTGAACCAGAGCACGTGCTTGCGCGGACGCGCCTGTTATTTCCGGTTTACAAAATCAAATGGTGCTGTATTTTACTGAATGAATTTGTGCCCACTGGTTCCGCACGCAGGAATTTTGCCGGTGGCGGTTCGGATGAAGATCAGAAGCGGGGTCAACTCGCAAAAGCCCATGCCTATTTGAAGGACTTAAGTGAATTAAAACTATGGCTTGTGTAGATTTTGTCACAAAACTGCATCAATCGACCCCGCGCGATTATTTGGGCCGCGTGAATTCAGGCGACAAGGCCCGGTACGCGGAAGCTGCAATTCAATATGGGAGAGATTATTGGGATGGAGAACGTTCCACTGGCTACGGAGGGTATGTCTACGACGGCCGCTGGCGCCTTGTGGTGGAGAACATCATCCGTTACTATGGACTCAAACCGGGCAGTCGCATATTGGATGTAGGCTGTGGTAAAGGTTTTTTGCTTTACGAATTTACTCAAGCGCTTCCCGATGTACAGGTCAGCGGAATCGACATTTCTCAATATGCGATTCAGCACGCCAAAGAAGAAGTGAGGCCCTTTCTAAAAGTTGGAACGGCCGTGAAACTTCCTTTTCCTGACCGATCTTTTGATTTAGTTATTTCGGTGAACACCTTGCACAATCTTTATCTTTATGATCTGTGGGCAGCGCTTAAGGAAATTGAACGAGTCGGTGGGAAATTTAAACACATTACCGTTGAGTGTTACCGGAACGAACAGGAAAAAGTCAATTTGCTTTATTGGCAACTGACATGCCGCGCTTTTCACACGCCCAAAGAGTGGGAGTGGCTTTTTAATCAAGCAGGTTACACAGGTGACTACGCTTATATCGTGTTTGAATGACGAACATGATTTCGCGTTTCGGAACGTTTAAATGACACAAATCAAAACTCTAAATCAAGCGGTTTATGTCGCGCAGGATTCTATTGTGAGTCTTAGTGAGCGAGACGTGAATTTTTTAACATCGCGCGTGGGTCAGGTTGATCAAAAAAGAGTCCGATTGTGTGTTCATCAGAATATTGCCGAGAAGCTCCAAGAAATGTTGATTGCACTTGAGAAAGGAAGTTATATTCGACCTGCCAAACACATTCACAAAGAAGAATCAATGCACGTGATTCAAGGCGTTGCAGATCTTGTATTTTTGGACAAGAAAGGCTGTGTGCGTGACATCGTTTTTCTGGGTACGCTCGCGTCAGGCCGTCAGTTTTTCTGTAGAATACCGAAAGGTGCTTGCCACACACTGTTAATCAGATCCAAGATATTTGTTTTCCACGAAGTAGCTGAGGGGCCTTTTCGGAGGTCAAATACTGTTTTCCCGCCTTGGGCTCCTGAGGATCAAAATTCCACTCAGACTCGGAAACTAATGAGACGAATAGAAACTGAAGTTAAAAATTTCAAACGGAAGTGCAGCTAATGATGAAAAGAAAACATGCGTTAATTATCGGCGGCACAAAGGGAATTGGGCACACCTTGGCACATTTTTTTGCCCGAGAAGGCTGCATTGTTTCAGTGATTGGCCGCAGTCTGCCTCAGTCACGCCAGCGCACGAGCAGAATGGTACATTATTGGTCCTGCGATTTATCAGATTGTCAAAAACTCTTTCAAACGTTAGACGAAATTGTTCAGAAGCGCGGGAAATTAAATTATGCTGCGTTTCTTCAGCGATTTAGAGGCAAGGGAGATGAATGGTCGGGTGAAATTGAAACAAGCCTCACGGCGACAAAGAAAACAATCGAATATTTAGTCAATAACTTTGACGCACGCGAAGCGTCCATCGTTTTGGTGAGTTCGGCTTGCGCAAATTTGATTGCGCACGATGTTCCAGTGTCGTATCACGTTGCTAAAACAGCGCTTGTTCAGATGGCGCGCTATTATGCAGTTGAATTGGGGCAAAAATCCATCCGGGTGAATTGTGTTTCGCCCGGCACCACACTCAAAGAAGAGACGAAAAACCATTATTTGAGCGACAAGCGTTTACTCCATTTTTATCAAAAACTGATTCCACTTGGCCGAATGGGGACTGCTCGTGAAGTCGCGCAAGCAATCGGATTTTTATGCAGCCCTAGCGCATCCTTCATCACCGGCCAGAACCTTGTCGTAGATGGCGGAGTGAGCATACAGTGGCAAGAGACCTTGGCTGCTCGATTGAGATATGCTCATAGGACTCGTAAAGTGTGATTTTTTATTAATCCATAATACTCTAGAGAGAGATATCAAAATTATTTTCCTGCGCTTGGTAGAATCACAATTGATGTCTCCTTTGAGTATAGTTGCAATCAAATTAATTTAATAGGAGGGGTTGTGTTTCTAAAAAAATCTACGTTGCTTACACCCACTGCCAGCCCACACTTATTTCGCCGCACGACCTGCCGTTTATGCGACGCTTCTGAATTGGAACTCGTCTTAAAACTAACGCCAACCCCGGCCGCAGACGCTTATTTGCATGAGAAAAAAAATCAGGAAGCATATCCAATGGATTTATATCTTTGCCGCGAGTGTGGTCACGCACAGTTGCTTGACGTGGTCGACCCTGCCGTGTCGTTCGGAGATTATATTTATGTGACGTCAAGCTCTCCGGGGCTAGTCGAACATTTCCGTAGGTACGCGTCAGACGTGATGAGGCATTTGGACATGCCAAAGAATTCGTCTGTCCTCGACATTGGAAGTAACGATGGCACGTTGCTCAAATTTTTTAAGGAGCACGGAATGAATATAATTGGCGTTGATCCCGCGCGCGCCATTGCTGAGGAGGCCACTCAAAATGGGCTGCCCACACTCGTCAGTTTTTTTACAAGCGACCTTGCTCGCAATCTGCTTCGAGAACGCGGACCCATGAAACTCATTTGTGCCAACAACGCTTTTGCCCATTCAGATGACTTGGCGGATATTACTGACGGAGTGCAGTGTCTTCTCGATCAAAACGGGGTTTTTGTGTTTGAAGCTTCATATTTATTGGACACCATTGAGGGAATGGTGTTTGACTTTATCTGCAATGAACACTTGTCGTACCACTCCGTGAAACCATTGCAGCGTTTTTTGTCAAAACACGGATTGGAATTGTTTGACATTGTGCGCATTCCGACACATGGAGGTTCCATTCGCGGGTTTGCGCAGCATGCGGGCGGTCCACGACCGGTTTCAACTTCTGTAGAGGCAATCACGAACTACGAGACGAAAATGGGTCTTGACCGCCTTGATATTTTCAAGCGATATGCAAGTCAAATTGAAAAGGGAAGAATTGAGGTTGTTAAAGCGCTAAAGCATTTGAGCAAGCAAGGCAAAGTCATTGCCGGATATGGTGCTTCACCCACCACAACCGTTTTGATTTATCACTTTGACCTTGGACATGTTTTAAGTTTCATTGTTGACGACAATCAAATCAAACACAATACGTTTAGTCCCGGTCATCATATTCCGGTGCTCTCATCCGAAGTGATTAATGAGCGGAAACCAGACTACATTGTCATATTGGCTTGGAGATTTGCTGAGATGATTATGAAGCGGCATGCACATTACCGTGCAGCCGGCGGGAAATTTATTGTTCCATTACCTGAGTTGAAATTCGTGTAAATGGTAACTGGTTAGCCCTCTGAAGTCCCCATTGGTTGTCATCCTGAGCGCCACTCTTGCGAGTGCGCACATCATCGTAGACGGACAACAAGTCCGTCACACTTCCGGAGAAGAACGTCAAGTTCTTCCCGGAAAGTGCTCGCACGAGAAAACGCGCAGTGCGATGAGTACTGGCGCATTAGCGTCGGCAAAAGCGCGAGCGAAGGATCTAGCGATTGCTAGATTCTTCAGTTCGGCCTGACGGCCTCCTTCAGAATGACAAAAAAAGAAATGAGGCAGTACCTTCATAAAACTAAATAGACACTGTAAATGAGGCAAGTCAGCTCGCGTACATTTAGCGTTTTGAAGCAGTTCAAGTTTCTCTCTCATGCTTAAGAAGAATGTTTTACTTGCTCGTTATTCAACCATACCCAACAGATACCTGAGCAGGCGGGTCAAGCAGACCTGAGCTAATAAAATTGGCTTGTTGATGTAATAAAAAGTTCCGTCGAAACTAAGATGGTTTGTGCTGGTCAAACGAGTCAAGCGAATCTCTAGTATTTTTTCAACGTTGTAGCGGTGACAAATTTCTTCAAGCGTTAACTTTTTCGCTGCTTGTTCTAATTCACGTAGAAGTCTCACGCGAATTGCAGATTCCCCCATTCCAAAAATTAAGGCTAGGTAGTGAAATACCAGAAGCCCGTACAGAAGAATCGCCACAACATTTCCAATTAGAATGATCCAGATTAATTGCCCCCCAAAATTTAATTGAGTTGCTAGAAGCCAAGTGAAAGAGACCACGGTTCCGACGCCACCTGCTGCTATTGCCCCGCGCATTGCTTGAGCCGTTGCCGTGACAGGAGCGAGTCGAAGCAAAATAATGTGAAGTGCTAAAAACAAAATGAAATTAAAAGAAGCAGAGCCGAGCACCACACAGTCTGAGAAATCTAAATTTATCATTTGACCTACCCGCCTAAACCACGGTTTAAAGTCTTTCTGTAACCTGCTAGCAATTTAGCAATGAGGAGTCCTTTTTTGGAAATTAAATAGTAGGCACCGTCAAAATTTGCATGGCCGTGCTTAACGAGGTCAGTCAGGCGGTTTGCAATCAACTGTTCATCGGAAAACAACTTTTTTAAATCAGAACGGCTAAGTCCTTTTTTAGGCGAATGGTTGATTGCTTGTACAATGGTAAGAGAGGGGCTTGCGTGCTGAACGACTATGCATTGGCAGATATACCAGAGACAAAGCAAGGAGTACAGCACGAGTGAAGAAAATTTAAAAGGGTAGTTTAAAATAAACAACCACCCACTTAAGTTGGCTGGCGCTCGCGCATAAATGATGGTAGCAAAAACAAGAAACCAGAAAAAATAGAGAGCAGCAAAGAGCGGCCCTTGAAACCGAACTACTTTTAAACGGTAACCCAGAATGTGCGATCCAACGAAGCACAAAAAGAAAATAAATGCGGCGATTAAGTAAATCATGTCGATTGAAATCAGATTGAAATCGGTAGGCGTTCAAACATCTTGCGTAGCACCAGGCGCAACACGCGCAGCATGCCTGCTTGCACCAAAATGAACGTCCCACGCAAGCTTGGTGAGGGTTTGAAAAACCTCAGTCAAATTTTTCATGCTGATTGCTTTAGATGCCCCACACGCTCTCATGAGGTGAATGGTCGGTATTTCCAAATAGGTATAACCTGCTTTAATCGTTAAAATCAGGAGTTCGGCAGCAAACGAAAAGCCCGTGCTGGTTGCTTTAACATGCTGAATGATTTTGGTGCGGTAGACAATAGGTGCATTGTAGTAGCGGAGCCCAAGCCCAAATAAGAGATTAAGCATGAGCACATAAGCCCTCGATATCATCTGTCTTGAAAGTGGGCGAAAAGATGGGTTCGCAATAAAAGGAATCAGGATGTCTGCTTCATTTAAATGGTCGAACATGGTGGTAAATGATTCTACCGTCAAGCCACGGTCGCTTGGACCCCAGATTACATAATCTTTAGTGGCTAATCCGTATCCCTCACGGAGGCTAAAGCCAATTCCCATATTGCATGCGTGATGAATCACTTTGACCAATGGGTTTTTCGCGGCAATTTGGTCAGCAATTGCTCCCGTTTGGTCTGTGCTTCCGTCATCAATTAGAATTATTTCGTAGGAGCTGAATCGGCCGTTTACAGCCAACAAAAAATCGCTGACCGCACCTGCAAGACTTCCTTCTTCATTAAGTGCGGGGACGACAAATGTAATTGATCGCTGACTAGTATCTTGTGTCATACAATATTATGGGTACAAAATACTGTACCGAACACCCCTACATCATCGGAGACGACGTCGAAGTCGTCCCACTTTCGGCGAAGAACGTCATACTCGTAGGCAACGTCAAAGTTGCCACGATTATGTGCTGGCGCATAAAGCGCCTGCAAAAAGCGCGCAGTGCGATGAGTACTCACGCGAAAAGCGCGTGGGTAAAATCAAATAGGCTCGGCACTAGGCTTTGTGGACATATTCTAAAGGTTCATTTTGAATTTTTTTCCAATTGTGCTCAATCCATTCGATTGCGTCCTGAATTCCATCTTCGAGCGAAACCTTAGGTTGCCAGCCGAGTTCTTCCTTCGCCCGGCTTGCATCCAATAGATACGCAGCGTCCTGGCCCATACGCTCTCCTACGGGTTTTGCTGCCTGTTCAAACTGGGCACCCATTTTTTGGGCGATCATCCGAACCAAATTTTTGACGGAGACTCCGCTTTCAGGCGCAAGGTGGTACATCGATCCAAGGCTTCCTTTTTCCATCGCGAGCAGCTCTCCTCGAGAGATGTCGCGAATATGAATGTATGATTTTACGGCTGCGCCGCCACCATGAAGTTCAATCACGCGGGATTTTTTAATGTTTATGATGGAGCGAGGGATGATTTTGAAAAGTTGTTGATGTGCTCCGTAGACATTGGTAGCTCGAATAGTAATCAACGGAAAATTAAAATTTTTGCGCAGCGTGGCAAGAAAAAGATCAGCCGCCGCCTTAGATGCTGCATAAGGGGTGCTTGGATTTAAGGGAGCGCCTTCCTTTAAATTATTTGCACAGGCGCCGTACACCTCAGGTGAGGAAATGTGAACATATCGCTTGAGATAAGAAACACCTATTAGGTATTGAGTTAAGTTGGCGAGCGCAACGACATTGGTTTCAAACCACTGGGCAGGATATTGCCAGCTCGGAGCCACTTCGCTTTGTGCAGCGAAGTTGACAATATATTCAGGCTTTAAACGATCAAGGCAGGCAATGATTTTGTCCATGTCCTTGTTGAGATCAAGCTGATAAAAGGTGAACTTCTGATTTTGATGCTGTTTGTAAGGGAGAAATATGGGATCTTTTTCAGGCGAGCGGCTGATTCCAATTACGACATTTTCTGGGTCTAGAAGAAGCAGGTCAATAAAATCACTTCCCGAAAATGAATTACTTCCGATGACTGCTATTCGTTTACTCATCTTACACTTCCTGTGTGGAAAATGAAATCACGATGCGCACTGGACAGTTGCAAGAAAGGAACAACGGGGGCATGGCTCAGGAGGCGCTAATTTAAATGAAGTTGTTGCATCATTTTCAAATTGAAGTAGCGTGGGTCGGTCATTGAATTTGGAAGTTTTCCGGTTCTAAATGCGGCCACGAGATCTTGGACGGCATTTTCAACTGTGCGCTTGGGCCGAAAACTTAGTTCCTGCGTGATTTTCTCTGAAGAAATGTGGTAAGAACGGGTATCATTTGTAGGAATTGTTTCAACTTTAATTCTACTCTTTTTAGTCATTTTTCTTTCAACCGCTTTTTTGACTATTTTGGCGAGTTCAAACACCGTGTGATTTTGATAACCTACATTATAAATTTTTCCTGTGATTTTTTTTTCTGGCAACTCTAGCAACCTGCAATAAAGATCCGTCATGTCCTCAATATGAATGTTTGGTCGCATCTGCATCCCGCCAAACACAATAATTTTATGAGTATTTACGGCATGATTCGTTAAGATATTCACCGTCAAATCCAACCTTTGCCGCGGAGAATACCCGCAAACCGTGGCCGGCCTAAGAACCACTGGAATAAAATCATTCGTTTCTTCCTCAAGAAGAAGGGGTTCACACAGACATTTGTACCGGCTGTAATCGGTGAGAGGCACAAGTGGATGATCTTCGGTCACGTTCGCAACTTTACTGATTCCATAAACGCTTGACGAGGACGCATAAATAAACTTTCGGACGCCGCACTCTTTGCTGATGGTAACCAGAGGGTTGAATGCGTCGTAGTTGATTGATTTACTTAATTTGGGATCAAGCTCGAAACTTGGGTCATTGGAAATGCAGGCGAGATGAATCACACTGGTGCAGCCTGGAATCACTTTGTGTAGAAGTTTTTGATTCCGAATATCGCCTTTGTATTCTTCAAGCTGAGGATGATTTTTGAGAGTGCCCCAAACTGGGTTTCCAAAAAGATATAAATCAAGAACTTTGACACGATATCCTTTAGAAAGGAGCTTGGGTATTAAGATACCTCCAATATAACCTGCTCCTCCCGTCACGAGGACAGTTTGAGCGCTAGACATGGATTTCTAATTTCTGATGAATATTCATTGAGTAATCAATCAAGTAATGCCCAATCACTAAGTGGGATATTTCTACTGTCCCGTAGTGGTTGGATGAAACATAAAAGTTAAGGTCTCCCATTTGACGGAGGGGATTGTCTTGTAAAAAGCCTGAAAATGTGATGACTTTACAGCCTTTAACCGTTGCGGCACGCACCGCTCTTAAAATATTTTCAGATTTTCCGGAGCTGCTAATTGCCAGAAGGAGGTCACCTCTATTTGCCCAAAGATCAATCGAGATTTCATAGATGTGCTCATAGCCGTAATCATTCGCGAGAGCAGTTAATTGTGAGGCGTCGGTAAATACCATTGCCGGAATTTTAGCGGAATTACACAAATCATTATGCAGGTGACTTGCAATAGCGGCACTTCCTCCGTTTCCAATCAACATTATTTTTTTTTGATCTTTCATAATCATTTGAACTGCTAACTCTGCCCCTTGTGAAAGGGATAAGTCAGCACGAGTTTTATCGGTGACCTTGGTTTGTGTTAACAGTTCAGAGATTTTTTTAAAATAGGAAACGCAATCCATATTACTTGAGCAAACTTTCTATGTGTTTATAAAGTGGCACCTTGTCAATGAAGCTGCTATGGCCAATTGTTCCCACACTGAGTGCACCGGCGCAGTTACCAATAAACCCGGTCACTTCAGGTGGCGTTTCCTGTACGGCACACAGTGCGGTAATGGCTAAAAAGGCATCTCCCGCACCCATTCGATCTAACACGCGTCCGGCAAATGCTGGGACTTCGACAAAGCCATCTTGCTTACTGTAACAGATGCAGCCGTGTTTTCCACGCGTGATTGTTACTCTTTTATAATCAAACGTTCGCGCCATTTGCTCGATGATTTCTTTAAGGTTTCCACGGCGGTCACGGGCCTCCATCCGTATTTCGTTTTCAGTCAAACACACATAATCTGCGCGTGGGTATTTTACGATTGATTGATATCCAATATTTCCCGCGTTTGTTTGTACATTCACCGAGAGAAATTTTGATTCCTCACATATTGTCTTAATTGCTTCTTTGGTAAACAGGCTGTGTCCAAAGTCGACTGCGATTGTAAGGTCATATTGTGGCAAGTACTGTTTTAACATGGCGCATAGCGACGCATTATCGTCAGGTTCTAAAAGCCCATCATTTAACTCGTAGAGCTCCATCATTTTTGTAAAGAAATAACTTTCTATTAGCCGCCGTTTTACAATCGTAGGAGAATTTTTACGGTATAAAAATACCGGTTTTACTTTGGGGTTTAAGTGTTCCCTGATGAAATGCTCCTCAGATTTCTGTTCTCCCAAGAAAGTGATGAGTCGCACTTCCCGAACAAAGCTTGCAATGTGATTGGCTACAGCTAAAATTCCGCCGACGTATTTTTCCATCGAGGCATTTTTAACCGCAAGCATTGGCTCCTTGGATGATTTACCAATCGCTTCACAAAATTGATATTCATCGATTATCGCTTCACCCACTACGAGAACATTTGAATTCCCCGCGTTTTCTAAATGTCCAATGACTTCACTCGAGTTGAACCTTGTTGAAAAATCAGCCAAATAGGCGGTAACTTCATCTGGGAAACTCGGCAAATGTTTGTTAATGAGAGAGGATGAGCTAAACGTAATGTCCTTTGTGAAAACAATTTTTCCTTGAATTGACTTAACTGCTTCTTCTTCCAGAATGATTCCCCCCGTGTAATCTTTCGCTGCGTTTTTGTAATCTTCTCCTTTCACATAAAAGTGAGGGCGCAGCAGCTTGATTGTAGGAGCGGCTGTGGTCCATTGGTTGATGGCTACGTAATCAACGCATTCTAAAGCGGCAATCACTTCAGCGCGGTAGCGGTCGGTAAATGCTGGTCGGTGGGGGCCTTTATTAACAAATTGGTCAGGGGTTATCGTTACAATCAAGATGTCACCCATTTTTTTTGCTTGTCCAAAGTGCCGCACATGACCAATATGCAAAAGATCAAATACTCCGTGACAATAAACGATTCTCTTATTTTCTGACCGCAATTGCTCTGAAATGGTTGTTAATTGCTCAATTGTTTTGATCTTGCTCGAGATTTTTAGATGCTCTTTTGGCTCTTTAAGGTTTACGTTGGTCATCTTAAGTCCTTGCAGTTAGGTAATTCTGGTTTCGGTAGATTTTTTTGCTGCCTAAACGTAAAAACCATTGGTGTGTTGCTTGAGCAATCAACCGCTTATTCCAAAGAGGGGCATCTTTCCAGTCTTCGATACGCTCCAAAACCATTTTGACTCCTTTTTCAAAACTAACTTGAGGCACCCAGCCTAATTTGACTTTAATTTTGCTGATGTTTGCAAATGTGGAGTCGGGCTCGCCCGGTCTTTTGGGTAGGGAAACCGTGTCTCCACCCAAAAGTTTCACAAGATAATTGATGCTGTACGTATTTCCAGATCCAACATTAAAAACTTCTCCGCTTACGGTAGATTTTGCCGCACAGATAAAAGCTTCTACGACGTCGGAAACATATGTGAAATCACGTGTCTGCGTTCCATCACCCACAACGGTGAATGGTTTTCCCGCAAGTTTTTGTCGAAGAAACACCCCAAATACGGCGCCGTAAGCCCCTTTAGTTCTGGATCCCGGCCCAAATACATTAAAGAGCCGCAGTGAAACTACGGGCAGACCATATACCCGATACCAATGAAGAACTATTTCTTCCCCCAAGTACTTCGTTAATGCGTAAGGGTATTGAGGACGAATTGCCGCATCTTCTTGCGTTGGATATTCATCTGGAATTCCGTAACACGAGGAGGAAGCGGCGTAGACAAATCTTTTTACATTCGCAAGTCTCGCTGCTTCCATGACCGATATTGTACCAGTTACATTTGAGCGGTAATAGTCAAGCGGCTTTTCAATTGAAGGGACAATGTCGGCCAAAGCCGCTAGATGGAATACCCAATCCACTCCCTTAAAGAATGGTTTGATTTTTTGGATGTTACTTACGTCTGTTTTGCAAATAGTCAAATTTGAAGAAGAGCCAATTTTCTGAAGACGTTCTACGCTCCCAGTTTTAAAATTGTCAAGAATGGTGACGTAATGCCCTTCCTTCAGAAGGCGGCCAGCTAGATGATGGCCGATAAACCCAGCCCCCCCAGTTACAAGAACTTTTTTATTTCGTTTCATGGATGTATACCCATAGTCCTCATAAAGTGTGATTTTGATTAATCGATAATACTCAAGGAGAGACAGTATTGAGTAAAATCATAGTTAATGGCTCCCTTGAGTATAGTCAAAATTTTAAAGTCCTACAAAAATTTGAAGTAACACGTGTCAATTTTCGATTATTAGCTTGGTACAAAATTATGTTTGACAGGAATTTTAGTGTGTAATTTGTTCACAATCAACTAATAATATAGCAGTGGTTCGCAATTCTGCGTGTGCCTGTGCATAAGTGCTAATTATATACTCAATAAGGTCCACAAATTGTGATTTCAATTACAATTGACACCTCACCTGAGTATTACCGATTTAGGTGAAGAAACTCACGCTTTGTAAGCTTGAGAAGTACAATTCTTCCTAACTTTTTTATTCCCAAGTGTTTAGCTTCGTAATACACTAAATATACTCAATAAGGTTAGAAATTATGATTTCTCTTAATCACAACCAACACCTAATTAAATATTAACGATTGAGGTAAAGAAACTCATGCTTTGTATGCTTGAGGAGTATATAAATCTTCTTACCGCTCCAGCCGATATGGAAATGATTGCAGAAAACAAGTATTGTCTGTTGTGAAACAATTCAAATAGGTGAAATTATGGAAGTCAAAGAAATACTCAAAGTGAAGGGTCCGCGGGTCTGGAGTGTAAAATCCAGCCAGACGGTTTATGAGGCGCTTGATATTTTGGTGAAGCAGAAAATCGGGGCTTTGCTAGTTTATGATGAACAAGGGCTCGTAGCGGGGATTGTTTCAGAGCGCGACATTATGCGTGAGTGTTACCACAACAAAGAAAAATTTCTTGAAACAAGTGTTGGCAAAATTATGACGACGCGTCTCATCATAGGTGCGCCAAGCGATTCGGTTGATTACATCATGGGAATCATGACACAGAATCGGGTAAGGCATATTCCGATTATTACCCAAGGAAGACTTGAGGGGATTGTGTCGATTGGAGACGTCGTGAAAGCGCAGCTTAAAGATTCTGAGTACGACAAGCGATATTTAAAAGAATACATGTTTGGGGAACATAGTAGCGAAGCAGCTAAGGAATGAGTTTTTCTCTGCTCACTTTTTACTGGCTGTGAAAAAACTTCCAATCCAAAAGCAAATGAACACGCCAACCCTTTTTGGTTTTAGCCTCGTCATTGTTTTTTATGCGCTGATTGCGTTCTCACTCATCAGCCAATGTTTTGCCGCGCCTGAATTAATCCCCCGAGAAATTTTATTTGGTAATCCAGTCAAAGCAAGTCCCAATATTTCTCCGGATGGAACCAAGCTTGCTTACCTCGCGCCATTTGAAGGAGTGCTCAATTTATGGGTCAGGACACTTGGGCAAGAAGATGACCACGTGATTACAAAAGACAAAGGCAGGGGAATTACGAGTTATTCTTGGCAGGAAGACAACGCGCATCTTTTGTACATTCAAGACACGAATGGAGATGAGAACTGGCGGCTTTATTCCGTTGAGCTCGCAAGCCTTGAAACGAGGGAGCTCACTCCATTTCCAAAAGTCCAAGTGCACCTGATTGCCCATGAACGCGAGCGGCCTGATGAAGCTTTGATTTCGATGAATCAGCGCAATCCTACTTTTCATGATGTGTACCATCTCAATTTAAAGACAGGCGAGCTCAAACTTGTGGAAGAAAATCCGGGCGACTTTCAAACATGGCTTGTAGATCACGATTTTCAGGTACGGGGAGCAATTCGCTCACTAAGTGATGGCGGCAGCGAACTATTAATTCGTGATGACCAAACAAAAAAATGGCACTCACGAGCAGTTTGGAATCTTGAAGATGAAATGACGAGCGGGCCGATTGAGTTTACCAAAGATGGGAAAATGCTTTACCTAAAAGATTCCCGCGGAACTGACACAGGCCGCCTAGTCAAAATTGATTTAGCTGGGAATGTGCGTGAAGTGATTGCGCAGGACGCGCACTATGACGTGGGATCTGTGTTCCTTCATCCTGACACTTATGAAGTTCAAATGGTTTCTTTTGTTAAAGAGCACAGTGAGTGGACAGTTCTTGACCTTAAGATTGCTGAGGACATAAAAAAAATCAGAGCGCTTGATGAAGGGGATTTTTTTGTGTCAAGCCGCAGCCGGTCTTTAAACCGGTGGGTGATTGGGTTTGTTAAAGACGACGGGCCGGTGTCCTATTATTTGTATGACCAGGATCTTGGGTCGGGTACATTTTTATTCAGCAATCAACCGGACTTAGAGCACTATCAACTTGCTCAGATGGAACCCGTTTCATTTAAGGCGCGGGATGGACTTGATCTTCATGGCTATTTAACGCTGCCTCCAAATCAGGGAAGAGAATTGCTTCCTCTTGTTTTGCTTGTACACGGCGGGCCGTGGGTCCGGGATGTTTGGGGGTACAACCCACGCGCTCAGTGGCTGGCGAACAGAGGGTACGCGTGTCTTGAAGTCAATTACCGGGGATCAACCGGTTATGGAAAAGCTTTTGTCAATGCTGGGGACAAGGAATGGGGCGGAAAGATGCACGATGATTTGGTGGATGCAGTTTCTTGGGTAGTGAGTCAAAAAATTGCTGACCCGGAACGCATCGCAATTTTTGGCGGTTCTTACGGCGGCTACGCGGCGCTTGCCGGAGCTACATTTACCCCCGACCTTTTCCGATGCGCGATTTCAATTGTCGGCCCAAGCAATCTCATCACTTTCATTGAGTCTGTTCCTCCGTATTGGAAAAATTATCTCGCAACCATTCACCGTCGCGTAGGAAATCCAAAAACGGAAGAAGAGTTTTTGAAATCGCGTTCACCGCTTACGAAAGTCAGTCAAATTAAAATCCCAATACTGATTGCTCAGGGTGCAAATGACCCCCGGGTAAAGCGGGAAGAGAGCGAGCAAATTGTTGCCGCGATGAAGGAAAAAGGAATTCAGCATGAATATCTTCTTTTTCCGGATGAAGGGCATGGTTTTGTGAAGCCTGAGAATCGACTCAAATTTTACACGGTTGCGGAAAAGTTTTTGGCGGATCATCTGGGGGGAAGATATGAATCGTAAGTTTGGCGTGTGGGTGCAATGCTGGCAAATTGGTTTGTTAAGCAGTTTCTTATTCATCGCGAGTTTTAATTTTGAAAGCCATGCCAATCTTTTAGCCGATGAAGAATTACCCCCGCTGCCTAAAGGACCCCTGATTTTAACAAGCATTCGTCCCGAACAGCTGACGGCGGATTATTGGATTAACCGGCTCCCGAATCCGGACAAGTTAGTCAAAACACCGGAAGAACTTCGTAAGTTTAATCGGGAAATCACAACGACGATTCAAGAGAGAGTTGATATTTTTCGATTGAAAACTGAGCGTGATGGCGTGAGCATGAGGAAGCTGCTTGAATTTGAATTTAAAACAGTAAGCAATCGCTTTTTATTTGGCGCTAACGGCAAACGCATTCTCGCCTCGCTCTTTAACCAGGAAATCAAGCCGCTTGTGGCTTCTGAGACGGTGCCCAAAAAAATTAATCTTAAATGGGGAATTGCAACTCAAGCAACTTCGGTACGCGCTCTTCCGACGCTTGTGAAAATGCTTGAAGCGTCGGATGACATTGAGTTTGACCAGCTTCAATTCACCTTAATTAAATTATGGACTCCCGTTGCTATTCTTCATGAATCTCCAAATGGAAAGTGGTATTACATCCAAGCGCCTTATGTGCGTGGTTGGGTTTTAGCAAAAGACATTGCGCGTACGAGCACTCGTGGTGAACTTAAAAAATTGGTAGAAGGCGATGATTTTTTGGTGGTCACTGGCGAAAGCATTCCCATTTATTTTGATTCGGATTTTGCGCAATTTGAATATCAACCCAGCATGGGCACTCGGTTGCCTTTGGCCTCAATCCAAGAAAAACATTATGTCATTTGGATGCCTTTGCGGGGAAGTGAAGGCGAAGTATCTTTGAGGAAATCATATGTGTCAATTCAAAGTGATGTTTCGCACGGCTTTCTTCCGCTCACGCAGAGAAATGTGATTCGGCAGGCATTTAAATTATTAGGCGCTCGGTATGGGTGGGGTGGTATGTACAATGGACGTGACTGCTCCGGCTTTACACATGATGTGTTCTTGAGCGTTGGGGTTGACATGCCGCGCGACTCTAAGCAGCAAGCTTTCGTTGGAACTCAGCTTGGTCATTTTCCACCTCACGAGGGAGAAAGCGAGAAAATTGCCGCGCTTCGCTCAGGGCTTCCTGGATTTACCTTGCTTCGCATGTCGCTTCACATGATGCTTTATTTGGGTGAGGAAGACGGAAATTTCTATGTGATTCATTCCACTTGGGCTGAGCGTGTGTCGATGACTTCTGACGAAAAGCGGAGAATTAATCAAGTGGTTGTTTCAGACATGACGCTGAATGGAAAATCCTACTTGGGTCCACTCTTTGATCGGGTCATCTCGATCAACGAAGTCAATTAGTCGAGTTTGTTCAATCGATGGGCGCATCCCACTTACAGCAGTTCTTTTTTACCCACCCTCACCCTACCCTCTCCCTTTTCTTAAGGGAGAGGGTAAGGTGAGGGTTTGCCACTGAATCGGAACTACTTTTTTTGGGATGCACCCAAGTCCGACTGCGTCCTGTACGATCTTCCTAGAATTCGGTACAATATAACTAATTTTGTAACAAAGGAGATTATGATGAGCATGCCTGGACCTTTAGAGATTTTGGTAATTTTTGTGGTGGTACTGCTTCTTTTCGGCGGGAAAAAACTTCCAGAGCTCGGCCGAGCAATGGGAGAAGGAATTCGGGAATTTAAAAAAGCGCTTCAAGGACAAAGTGAGGATGAGACGAAAAACAAGATTTCAAAAGAATCTTGATTAGCAAATTGGTAATGTTCGGCCCATTGAAGTTCACATGAACTTGTCATCCCCGAAATCTTTAATCGGGGATCCAGAACCTGGATTCCCGCTTTCGCGGGAATGACAAAAAATCAAAAATCACTTCAAAGAGCTAAATAAACTCGCAAATTGTTCTCAGCTTTGATAAGCACAACCCTTCCAAGACACAAGAGAAAATTGATTTGACAAATTTAAGATTGTAGCTTAGATTTGTCATATGAGTTATCTCCCGCGCATCCTCGAAAAAATATTAAAAACCAAATCAAAAGAGTTTCCAGTACTCATCCTTACGGGCCCAAGAAGGTCTGGCAAGACCACGCTCCTTCAGCATTTTGTTCCAAAAGCTTTCTATTATTTGCTCGAGGATATGGATTTGATTGGCCGTGTCAGAAGTGACCCCAGGTCATTTATCGAGGATGTTAAACTCCCAGCAATTTTGGATGAAATACAAAACGCGCCGGAGCTCTTAAATTATATTCGGACAAATGTGGATGTTTCAGGGGCGAAGAAGACCCAATGGTTTCTAACTGGTTCGCAGGAACCTGCGCTTATGAAGGGAGTGAGTGAGTCCATGGCAGGACGGGCAGCTATTTTTCATTTGCTCCCGCTTTCTCATGCTGAGACAACCAAAGTTTCAACATTTACTGGAGGATTTCCAGAAATCATTACCAAAGGAAAAGATAAAAACACCTGGTACCGTTCGTATGTTCAGACTTATTTGGAGCGGGATATTCGTGCAATTAGCTCCATCAGAGATCTCGTTACGTTTAGAAGATTTCTTGCGTTGGTTGCAAGCCGCGCTGGTCAAATGTTAAACAAAACTGAAATTGCTTCACCGCTTGGGATTTCGGTTCCAACAGTCACTGAATGGTTGAATATTCTTGAAGCGACTCATCAGATCATTCTTGTGCCGCCTTTTTTTGAGAATTTCGGAAAGCGGCTCGTAAAATCTCCAAAGGTTTATTTTACGGACACAGGACTTGCAGCTCATTTGCTGGGTTTTGAAACTGAGCAAGGGCTGATGCGTTCCACATTTTGGGGACCGCTCTTTGAAAACTTTGTTGCAACTGAAATCGTCAAGACACAGTTGAACGCTGGAAAGCGTAAAGAGCTTTATTATTTTCGCGACCGACCTGGCTTTGAGGTAGATTTTGTCATTCCATCCGGAAACCGAAGGCTGATTCTTTTTGAAGTAAAGGCGTCTAAAACCATCAGACCAAACGATGCGCTTCATTTGCTCCATCTTCAAAAATCAATTAAGCAATATAAAACAAATTCATTTGTTGTGCATTTGCCGTCCCAATCTCTCAAGCACATCACAGCGCTTCAAGCTGGCGTGCAAGCAATTGAGTATGAGAAAATTCCAGAAGTTCTATTATGATTGAGTGAAGAGTTGCTCGGGTCAAATTCTCAGTTTACCCGCATCAAAACGCATTTTGTTCTTTCCACGCATTTATTATATTTTCCGCTATAAGGCTCAGACAATAGAAATCCTAGGTCGGGTGATGTCTGAAATTGGCACAAATCGGGCACAAATAAATAATTCAAATAAGCAGCAAAAAGAAGTAGAATCTGTAAATTCATTATTAATAAGTACTTAGAGCTTTTGCGCCCATAGCTCAAACGGATAGAGCACGAGCCTTCTAAGCTCGGGGTTACAGGTTCAATTCCTGTTGGGCGCATATTTATAGTTTATTCCGATAATTATTTGGGAAAGTTTTAGTAGTTACAGGTTTCCCTGTCCCTTTGGGACAGGGACTCCGCATCCGGCTAGTGCCGGATGTCAGGAGCAATTCCTGTTGGGCGCATATTTTTCACTTCGCAAATAATAATTAAGATTGGAAATCCATGCCGGTCGAAGAAATTAATTATTTTGCGCATCTCGATGAATTACGCAACCGCATCATTGTCATCCTGCTCGTGCTTGTTGTATTGACGGGCGTCAGCTTTTTTTTGTCAGAGCCGCTTGTTGAAATAGTGACGCGCCCAATCAGGCAGAACGTGGGTGAGCTTTATTTTTTGTCGCCGTATGAAGCATTGCTTGTGCGGCTTAGAGTTGCTTTTGCTTCTGGTCTTGTGCTCAGTGCGCCGCTCGTGTTTGCACTTCTGTGGACTTTTGTTTCACCCGGGCTTTATGTTAAGGAGAGAAAAGTAATTTTTCCTCTCTCGCTTGCTTCGATCCTTCTCTTTTTTTCAGGCGTTCTCGCCGCACATTTTTTTGTGATTCCATTTACACTCAAATTTTTTCTGGCATTTCAAACAGGAACGCTTCGTCCGCTGATTTCAGTCGGTGCTTATTTGTCACTTTATTTGTCGCTCATCTTGATTTTTGGCGGCATTTCGGTCACGCCTGTTATTTTAATTGGACTCATGAAGCTTGGAATTGTAAATCCGGAAATGCTGAGCCGTCAGAGAAAAATGGTAATTCTCCTTGCTTTTATTCTGGGTGCTGTGTTAACTCCTACAATGGACATGGTGACGCAGTGTCTTGTGGCTTTGCCACTTTGGATGTTTTTTGAGATTTCAATTATTTTGGGACGATGGATTTGTAAATGATGAATGCTTTGAAGAATCAACAGCTAGAAACAAAAAAGAAAATTGGGGTGATTGGTCTGTCGATTGGTACGGCAGCTTTTTTAACCTCACTCAAGTTGTCCGTTGGGATTTTGACCCACTCACTTGGTCTGATTGCTTCGGCGGTTGACTCATTAATGGATGTGCTTGTTTCGAGTGCGAATTTGATTGCTGCGAAGGAAGCTGACAAGCCCGCCGACCGTGAGCATCTGTATGGTCACGGGAAAATTGAAAGTCTTGCCGGACTCTTTCAAAGCCTTTTGATTTTGGGAAGCGGCGTTTATCTGGTCATTGAATCTGTAAGACGATTCCAAACGGGCTCGACTCTTTGGCATGTTCCAGCGGCAATTGTCGTCATGACTGTTTCACTGTGCGTGACTTTATTCCTTGTGCTGAAGCTCAGGCGGGTGCTGAGCGAAACAAAATCCATTATTGTTGGAACCGAAGAGTTGCATTACACGATTGATTTTTTGACGAATGGCGGAATTATTCTGGCT
>JAHFHD010000080.1 GCA_023247075.1 Candidatus Omnitrophota bacterium
GACAGAGATTATGATGCTGTTTCATATTGAACTTTTTTCGTCCCATCATGGCTGCTTCCTCCCGACCAAGAAGATCGACCATGAGGATGCTTTAACTTAACCGACTTCTGCAACAGGCCCACCTGGGACAGGTTCAGGCATATTGGATTGGTTGTAGATGTGGTAAATTCCTTAATCGACAAGTGCTCTTGGTTTTCTAGGCATAAACCCCTCCTGGTTTAAATGGATTAATGTGCATTGTGTGGGAGGAAAGGATGCAATGGTTAAGCGGTGAGAATTATATTACAAACCTGTCCCAAGGGGAAATGGTACTGTTTGTACTCGCGGAACATTCTTTGAGGCTTCGCCGATGATTTCGAGACATCTAACGACGGCGTGCTGCAGCTTGTCATCTTGATTAAAACTTTTCGGCGTAACGCCTTTTGTCCATTTTTCAACTCTTTCGATGGACTCAAGGATATCTTCAAGATAGAGCCTTGTATTCCTCTTAGACATTCACCAAATCCTCTTGGATTGACTTCCAAAGGGTTTTTTTCTTCGCAACTGCTCCTTTTGTGGCCAAGTCGATCTTGATATTTACGAGTGATTTCAGATATTCATGCAAATCCACAATTTCCCATCCAATCGGTTTGCTAAATTCTACGTAAACGTCTAGATCGCTTTTTCGGGTATTGTCCCCTCTCACATAAGAACCAAACAAACCGATTCGCGAGACATTGAATCTGTTTTTTAACTCATTCTTATGGCTAGCTATGATTTTTTTAATATCTCTTAGTGATTTCATAAATTACCTAATTATGGCCACTGACTCGCAACCCACTCTCGTCCAGCAGGACAAAAATATTTGCTAAATGCAGCGCCATAGAGAGTTTTCCACAAACTCTTACGGCGCAGTCATTTTTCACCTGAAAAATGGCAGCACTGGAGACGGTTTTCCTTGAACCGTCCCAATGCAGTATTTTTACGCCTGTAAAAATGCTCCCTGGGCTGGACTCGAACCAGCAACCCTTCGGTTACGATCTGACTCCGCTTACGCGGAGAGTCGGACTTTCTCTTTGCCATATTCGAAATAAACTCGAACTTAGGCAGCGGGTGTAAAGTCTCTGCACTTGCCCTTGCACCAACATGCAAGGGCTGCTTCGGTAGGATTTTGACATCCTGTCCAAGCTGCCCCCCCACCATCAAATGCAATGCTAGCTCAGGATTGTCCGCTACGCTCTAGCAACGGATTTCCCTGACTTAGCCCGCTTATCATCCCAGAGTTTCCTCTTGAGAGCTGCTAATTTTCATAACAGCCGAATGCTCCACCATTGAGCTACCAGGGAATAAGTGGAATGATTTGTGATTATGAAAGAACTAATTTCTTTTTTAAACACTTTCTACCAGCCGTACTTTTTAAATATTTCTCTTGTCGTAGGGCCAGTTTTCTTGATTTAAAAACCTCCGTGTACAAAAGATCGAATGGACCATTATGTTTTGTCCAAATATTTCGTCCCGCATTATGTTCTGCCAATCTAGCTTCCGGTGATTTACGAGTAAAGCCTGTGTATTTTTTGCTGTTTTTCAAACTTGCCAAAACATACACGTAATACATAAATGCTTTAGATATTGCCCGCCCGCGACTGTGTCGCAGGACGGGTCCCTGCCCGACTACGTCGTTCAGGCGGGCGTCCTGCTGCTTTGCAGCAGGCGGAAGCTACCATGGAATGATTCGACTAAATATGAATAATAACGCAAAATACCCATGAACCGCCAGACTCTTTTTAAGAGTCGTGAAAACCGATTCTCTTTTCTTAAATCTTTGAGGCCGCAAAACGGATTATGCAACTAAAATTGTGTACTTTGCCTGTGAAACGGCACCCTCTTGCGAGGGCTGCCAAAGCCTGCTGCTTCGCTGTGTCATTCCCGCGACACGTAAGAGTGCGCGAAAGCGCGAAGCGGGAATCCACGGTTCCTGGATCCCCGCCACTTTCGGAGAAGAACGTCGAGTTCTTCCCGAAAAGCGCTCCGCGCAGAAGCGCGAGTGTAGAAGCACGCGGGGATGACAAGAATATTGTGGAGGCAAAGCACACAATTTTGATGACACGATCCGAAAACTACTTCTTTTTTATTAAATTTTTGAAAACCCGGCTGGTTACACCACAGCTGTTCTTCCTTCAAGCGCGCGCTGCAAAGTCACCTGGTCCACATATTCAATGTGACTGCCCACCGGAATGCCGCGCGCAATCCGGGTAATTTTAATCCCGAAAGATTTGAGCACCTCGGCCAAATACATCGCGGTAACGTCGCCCTCTGAATTTGGATTGGTCGCAAGAATCACTTCTTTAATTTCGCCTTCGCGGATGCGCTTCATCAAACGGTCAATTTTGAGCTCGCGCGGCCCAACGCCTTCAAGAGGCGAAAGTGCGCCGAGTAGCACGTAGTAAAGCCCGCGGTGCACGCCTGAGCGTTCAATAGAAGCAACGTCCCGAGGCTCCTCCACCACACAAATGGTCGAGCGGTCGCGTGAAGCATCGCCGCAAATATGGCAAAGCGTTTGGTCGCTTAAATTGTTACAGCGCTCGCAAAAAAAAGTGTTGGCCTTGGCCTCAGAAATCATTTGGGCGAGCTCTTCGGCCTGAAGCCTGTCTTGTTTGAGAAGATGAAGCGTAATCCGTTCGGCGGATTTTGGGCCAATTCCAGGAAGTCTGCCAAAGGCTTTGATGAGTTTTTCGATTCGTTCCGAATAACCACGCAACATATGAAATATTAACTCTTTCTATTATACGCTTTGATAATCACACACCTAAAATTGCGTTCTTTGCTTTACATCTTTATCATTCCCGCGACACGTCTTACGAGTGCGCACATCATCGTAGACGGACATCAAGTCCGTCACGATGAGTACTGGCGCATTAGCGCCGGCAAAAGCGCGAAGCGGCACTCGCTCTCATAAAAATATTTTATTGAAAGCGAGTACAGTACCTAACAATCCATAAATATTCTATGGGAAGTTAGGTACGGAAACCCCCTAATCCTGGATCCCCGCTAAGAGCGGGCGGGGATGACACCGCAGGAGATTGGTTGTGCTCAACACATACTTTTTAATCTCGGCGCAAAATCCTGCTGCCATCAAAAACATCAAGTGCTGAAGCAATAATTTCAGATTCGCTTAAGTTTGGCGTTGGAACCGACTCCACCTGAGCAGCGCTCTGATTCATCTTGGTTGTGGAATTGCTTTCAATGTTGCGCGACTCAATCTTTGGTTTTTGAGCGGTTTGAGCAGCCGTTGTAATCACAAAAGAAACCCCAACATTTTTTTGAAGGAGCGCCGAAAGATGCGAGCGAATCAATTCTTTGTTTTCGGACTGCTCCAAAACTTCTTTGTGAAATTTAAGCTCTGAGGGAAAACCAAACACCGCAATTCCATCCACCACATCCGCTGGCTCGGATTCAGAAAGAAATGTGCCGCAAGACATTTTAACTGATTTCACGCGCTGAAGAAGGTCGGGCCACACGCGGCTAATTTCATCCAAAGCAAGACTTTCATAAGGCGCTCTCTTGCCGCCGCGATTTGAAAAACCAGCACTTTCTTCACCCTTTGCAACAGGGGCGTGCTCAATCATGCTTTTCATTTCGCCCAGGATTTGTCCCTCAATATTGTCTTTTTTTTTTGATTGTTCCCTGTCGTCATTACGAGACAGTGATTCAGGCATTGCCGGCTTGTCCGCCGCTGGCTTGGCGGAAGCAATCTCGGATTCTGGATTGCTTCGTCGCCCCTGCGGGACTCCTCGCAATGACTGTGGCGTTTGTTCAATTGTCTTCAACTCTTTTAGAATTTCATCCAGCGGTCTTAAGCTTGAACGGCCCGCAATTTTTAAGAGACAGGCCTCAACTAAAAATTTGGGGGTGTCTGACCAGCGAATGTCCCGAATCAATTGCTGAAGAAGTGTGACGGAAAAAAGTAATTCTTCGCGCGAAAAAGAGGGCGAAAGTTTTTCAAGTATGCTCATTCGTTCTTCATCCGCTTCAACCAAATCGCCTGAGTTTTTGGTCACATTCAAAATCAAAAGGTCGCGAAACCATTCAAGCAGGCCGCGCACAAATTGATTGAGGTCTTTGCCTTCTTCCGAAATTTTTCCCAATTGCTCAAACGCGCTTTTTGCGTCATGGGCGAGAAGTGCATTCAGGAGCGCAGCGTAAGCTTCGTCTCCCGTGAGCCCGAGCAAAAGCTGAACATCGTCTTCACTCACTGTGCCGCCGCCAAAACTGGTAAGTTGATCTAAGAGGCTTTCGCCGTCCCGAAGGCTTCCGTCCGCGTGTTTTGCAATCAGGAATAAAGTGCTTTCAGACACTTTTACTTTTTCCTGTTTTGCCACTGCCTTGAGCTTCTCCAGAATTTCTCCGGTTGGAATTCTGCGAAAATTAAACCTCTGGCAGCGCGAAAGAATGGTAAGCGGAACTTTGTGGGCTTCGGTAGTTGCAAAAATAAATTTAACATGCGGCGGCGGCTCTTCAAGCGTTTTAAGAAGCGCGTTAAACGCTTCGCCTGTGAGCATATGCACTTCATCAATAATGTAGACCTTGTAGCGGCCGCGGGCGGGTTTGTACTTCACGTTTTCGCGGAGGGTGCGAATTTCATCAACGCCCCGGTTTGAAGCACCGTCTATTTCCAAAATGTCCAGGTTGGAGCCGTCTGTAATTTCCTTGCACGAAACACATTCGTTGCAGGGTTCAGCCCTTGTCTCATGAATTTCTTTGGGTAACAAGGACTGAGCAGCGCCTTGGTTGATCTTTGCTTTGGAACTATTTTTGGCGTTGCGCAGCTCGGCTTGGTTTTGCTCACAATTAAGCGCTTTGGCAAAAATTCTCGCCGTTGACGTTTTGCCAACGCCGCGGGGCCCTGTAAAAAGAAAGCTCTGGGCGATGCGATTTTTTGAAATTGCGTTTTTTAACGTTTCGGTGGCGGCTTCCTGACCCACTACTTCGTCAAATGTTTGAGGCCTGAATTTTCGAGCAAAAACAAGGTAGGGCATAGACTCCAGTTTTTCCGATTAAATCAATCTTTGTACCCAATTAAAATTATGTCGTTAATGTTAATGTAGAATACCACAAAAAAAGATGGCTCGAAACTTTTCTCTTGAAACAAATCTGGTGCGGTTTACAATTTTCAAATTAACAACAAAAAGCCCTCAGGCTCGTAGGCTCCTGAAAATGATTATTCTTCTTTTTGCATTTGTTTTTGCATTCGTGGCGTCCCCGCTCCAAGCGGAAGCTGTTCCTGAATCTGCCAATCTCAAACAAACAAAAATGGTTTTGGCCGAGCAGGCAAACAAATTTCTGGAAACGCGTGAGCTTGCGAAAGCAGCGGTGGTGATTGACAAGATTAGAGAGCTCGACCTCAAAGATCCGCTCGGGCATGAGCTTGCTGTCAAATACTTTTGGATGCTGAATAAGCCAAGTTCTATTGTGTGGCTTGTGTACTACATTGAACAACATTACGGCGTCAGAAACCTGAGGCTTTATCAACAACAGGCAAAGGCGCTTTATGTGCTAGGGGGTTATTCCGCTGTGCCTCAAGCACTTGATGAAATTGAGAATTTTTTAAGAGAAACTCCTCCGGAACGCGCTCAATGATTCTCAGCCTCCCTGCTTTTTTTCAAAAGCGCATCTCATTATTAATTGTGCTTGCTGCGCTCTTTATTTTTACTGCGGGGTTTTTCTTTCTATTTGGAAGAAATGCGAGTGTTTCGGGGTCCTGGAAATATGTGATTAATGACCGTGACGATTATTTGTATTGGGCATACGCCAAAGGTGCTTCAGAAGTTCCTGCTAGCGACGGGCAGCCGTATTATTTTGAGGATCGCGGCAAAAGTCATCAAATTCCTTACCTCGCTTCTTTAATTATTGGCAAGCTTGCAAAACTATTTCATGTAGGCGTTCTTACTTTTTTCCCGTTTTGGTATATTCTCGCTCCGCTTCTGACGTGGTTTGCGCTCTGGCAATGTTTGCACTGGTTCTGGAAATTCCCAAAAATAGAGTCGTCGATATTCGCCATGGTTTTTCTGTTGGGC
This sequence comes from Candidatus Omnitrophota bacterium, assembly GCA_023247075.1. GTDB lineage: Bacteria > Omnitrophota > Omnitrophia > Omnitrophales > Danuiimicrobiaceae > JAHFHD01. The sequence goes on from JAHFHD010000080.1 coordinate 6,054, forward strand.
ACTCTTTTCCTGAGGACTCCTGGATTTCAAAGCATTTACCGATTCTCAAGACCGGCTGATTCTCTTTGGGCGCTCTTAATCTGGCTTTCGTTTGTGCTGACCTCGGATGAAAAAAATAAAGGTTTTTACCTCGCTCTTTTGGCCAGTGCGATGGTTGTTTGGTTTGACCCATTTCTTGCTGCGGCTGGTTTGTTTGTAAGCGGTATTGAGTTCCTGTGGCAAGCCTGTGTTGAAAAAAATAAGGGTCGGAGCAAATTGCTGCTTAAAATTCTCATTTGCGTAATCGTGTCCGTGATTGGCTACGTCGCATTTATGAAGTTTAACCCTTCTCAAAATTCATGGGTGCTTGAGCGGTTTCAGTGGGAAGCGGCGCGGGTGAAAAGCTCCGGCGGAAATACCTTAGGCCGCGCAGGGGTTAACATGCCTTCGCTTGTTTGGCTTGCGGTTGTTTTCACATTCATCGTTTTGACAAAAACCTTCTCGAAGCGCCCCTTCTCGCCGCTTGACCACCTCCTTGTAAGTCTCGCAACACTTGTTTTTTTATTCAGCAATGTGCACATGATTCTACCGGGAAAATTTCAGGTGGCGGATCATTGTTATCATTTTCTTTTGATTGATTTGCTTGCTGTGACCGGCTGGCTTTATGAAAAAATCTCGCTCATTCCAAAGGGAAAATTTTCGCGGCAACTGTGGGGAGCGTTAAGCGCTCTTTCTATTCTGACAATTGCAATTGTGTGGAGTGACGCCATTACCTTTCTGAGAATAAATTTGGCGCCGTGGGCATCCCACGCCATTCTACCCGGTCACAACAACACCTTGATTCATCTTGGAATTGCTCCTGTGCTCGCATTGCTTGTGCTTCTTTACGTACAATTTGAGCGGGCGCGGCAAGTTTTAAGAAGTGCGTGGATGCTTGTCCCTCTCATTGGTTCATTGTGCTATTTTGGATTCTCTACTTCCCCCGGCAATACGGAGTCATACATCAAAAACTTTCCTTTTGATGGAGCTTACCGGTGGCTTAATCGGAACGCAATCAAAAATGAGGTGGTGCTTACTGCGCCAGCACGGCGGGCTTGGCTTGATTACACCATTCTGTACACTGACCTCAAAATTTACATTCATCCGGACGGCGATATTCTTTCTCATGGCCAAGCCAATCGGGACAATTACTTTCGCTTCTTGTTTTACTTTAACCTGCTTGCAACAGATTTAGATGGGATTAAGTTTGAAAATCTAAATACAACGAGAGCGAAAATCAACCGGCTCAGGCTCGACTATGTTTTAATTGAGCGGGACACTCCGTTTCTTCCCAACATTTTGAGGCAAATCATAAGCGAAACCAAGCCTGTCTACCAAGACGCCCGCTGTGTTCTCCTCAAAATCCTCAAGTAAGCACGTCCGGATTCAAAACAAAAGGTAACCGCAGGAAAAATTCTCAAAGCTGGTTAATGGCCATATCTTGCAGGTCGATAATTATAAACATGAGCTGGTCGATTTGGCTTGAATAAACGGAAGTTATTTTCGCGAGAAGAGGGGTAAATGTGAAGTTTCGGTGGGCAAAGATGAAAGGGCAGCTTTGATGTGCGGCATCTTCGGTGTTTTTGGATTTGGTCACGACGAAACCCGGCTTAGGCGCATGGCTTCCGCACTTGTGCACCGTGGGCCGGATGATGAAGGTTTTTTTGAACATGACCGGGTTGGAATTGGCTTCCGTAGATTAAGTATTATTGACGTCGCCGGCGGCCACCAGCCGATTTTTAATGAAACGCAGGATGTTTTAATCGTTGCGAATGGTGAAATTTATAATCACGAAGAACTTGCCCGCCACCTCAAAACCAAAGGGCATGTATTTTCAACGCGCTCGGACGCCGAATCTATTTTGCATTTATATGAAGAAAAGGGCATTGCTTGTGTCAATGAGCTTCGCGGAATGTTCGCGTTTGCTATTTATGACCTTCGTTTGAAAAAACTGATTCTTGTGCGCGACCGCATGGGCATCAAACCTCTTTACTACTGGGCTCAAGGTGAAAAGTTCGCCTTTGCTTCAGAAATCAAAGCCTTGCTTGAGCTAGAGGAAATCTCTCGCGAGCCCAATTTCCCTTTGATGGACCAATTTCTGACTTTGCGTTATGTTCCGGGTCCAGAAACATTGTTTCGCGAAATTCAAAAGCTGCCGGCAGGTCATTATTTAACTTGGCAAAATAATTCCTTTGAGCTTGAGCGCTACTGGGCTCCCCCGTTTGATGCGCAGCCAAAACGACCGGATGTTTATTACCAGGAACATTTTGCCAGTCTCTTCGAAGAATCTGTCCGCAAGCGGCTGATGAGTGATGTTCCGCTTGGCGCTTTTCTAAGCGGCGGAATTGATTCGAGCGCCATTGTGGCGGCCATGTCCAAAAATATGAATCGGCCTGTTAAAACATTCTCGGCTGGATTTGAGTGGGCGGGTGATGAACTTGGCGCTGCGCGAGAAGTGGCGCAGCTGCTGGGCACAGAACACGAGGAGGTTATTTGCCAGTCTCAGGATTTTTCGCTTCTGCCAAAAATTGTTTGGCATTTAGACGAGCCGATTGGTGACGCCATTGTCGTTCCTATGTATTTACTTTCTCGGCTGGCGCAAAAAAGTGTCAAGGTGGTGCTCACAGGCGAAGGTGCCGATGAAATGCTGGCGGGTTATCTGCCTCACAAAGTAATGTTTTGGATGAGACAATATGTGAAAATTGTCCCCCAAGCCATTCAAAATTTATGCGTTGCTCCTTTCATTCGCGCACTCCCAAGTAAAATTTTAACTCGCGCATTCCCTTACCCCGGCGAACTTGGCAAGCGCGGAAAACTCAAACTTCTTGACTATTTGTCCCTCGCCCAAAAAGAGCAGGCTCGCGATGAATACTTTTTTTTGATTTCACTGTTCGACGAGCGTGACAAAGCTGATTTGTACACAGACCAAATGCATGGGCTTGTTTCAAGCGGTGGTGTTCGTGGCAATGTGAAACGCGAAATCAAAGGCGCAACTTATTTAGATCAAATCCTCTCACTTCAGTACGAGAGCTGGCTGCCTGATGATATTTTAATGAAGCAGGATAAAATGACAATGGCCAATAGCATTGAAGGACGCGTTCCATTTCTCGACCATCTATTGGTTGAGTTTCTGCACACGGTCCCGCCCCATCTCAAATTGAACGGGCTCGTTGATAAAGCAATTCTCAGAGACTATTTGCGCAAAGCAGGCGTGCCACGTGCGGCGAAACGAAGAAAAGTTCCATTTTATATTCCTATTGACCAATACTTTGAAAAGGGTCCTTTAAAAGAGCTTGTGGAAACATGCCTTTCTGAAAAAAGTGTGAAAAAACGCGGCTACTTTAAGTGGGAAAAAGTTCGTGCGCTGCGCAGTGCAATGAGTCAAAGTGATTTTTTAATCGGCAAACAAGTGCTTGCGCTCCTTGTTTTGGAACTCTGGCATCGAATTTTTATTGACCGTGAATCAGGATGGGTTTAGGTGGTTTGAACTGACAATAGCTGTATGGTATGCTTCTAACGGTTTCTCTTGCTTGCGCTCAAGCGGCGTAGAAACCGTGTTTACAATTTCAATGCTGTTGAAACGCCAACCAGTGAGGTAGGTTAATGAAGGCTCTCCTGCAGAATTTTCGAAACGGCGAACTCAGCGTTTCAGAGGTTCCGCCTCCTTCCCTTCGCGCAGGCGGTATTTTGGTTCAAAATGTAGCGTCCTTGGTAAGTGCCGGAACTGAAAAAGCAATTATTGAATTAGCCAAGATGAATCCTCTTCAAAAAGCAAGGGCGCGGCCTGATTTAGTTCAAAAATTGCTGCGCCGGATGGGCCAAGAAGGTTTGATTGCAACCGCGCAAACCGTAATGAATTTAATCAATGCGCCCATTCCTTTGGGGTACTCATGTGCTGGCATCGTCCGTGAGATTGGCGCCGGAGTCAGAGGAATTCAAGTTGGAGATGCTGTCGCCTGCGCCGGACTTGGGCATGCCAATCATTCCGAAATGGTGTTCATCCCTCAGAATTTAGCTGTTCGAGTTCCCAAGGGTGTTGAATTTGATGAAGCGGCGTTTGTAACAGTTGGGGCCATCGCGATGCAAGGCGTGCGTCAAGCTGACTTAAGAGTTGGTGAAAATGTGGTTGTGCTAGGTCTTGGCCTTGTCGGCCAGCTTGCCGCACAAATATGCAGTGCTTCCGGCTGCCGCGTTTTTGGAATTGATGTGGACTCGTCCAAGGTGCGGCTTGCACAAGAATTGGGCGCTTGCGCGGGCGGGCCGCCCGGCCCAGATGCGGA